>NZ_JBFUHV010000006.1:0-154179 GCF_056402215.1 Rhodococcus sp. P4_B6
AACCCCGGCACCCAGGCGCGGCGCTGCTCCTCGGTGCCGAACCGGTCGATCATCCAGGTGACCATGTTGTGGATGGAAATGTAGGCGGCGATCGACGGACAGCCCTTCGCCAACTGCTCGAAGATGCGGGCCGCATCGACCCGGGTCAGCTCGGAGCCGCCCACGTCCTCGCGGATGTAGATCCCGCCCATCCCCAGCGAGGCCGCCTTCCGCAGCACATCGACGGGGAAATGCTTGGCCTGATCCCATTCCACCGCATGCGGCGCCAGATGCTCGGCCGCGAAATCACGGGCCGTGTCGCTGATCGCCCGCTCGTCATCGGTCAAGGTGAACATACAAATCGACCCTTTCAGGTTCGGGTAGTTGGAAGTACTATAGTTGGATATCCATGTAAATTGCCAGTGGGATGTGACCCGAAAGTGGTCGTTCATTGGATGCCCGAGTACGAACCACGAGGAGGCTACCGGTGGCCACTACGCAACCACCCCACCCGGCGCCCGCTGCCGATTCCGTCGCGCCGGCCACGGCGCTGATCGCCGCCGTCCTGCAGACGCAGAAGCTGATCACCCATCACCTCAACTCCACGCTGCGCCCACTCGGCCTGTCCTTCGCCCGGTACGAGGTCCTGGCGATGATGGTCGCCGCGAACGGCCCCCTGCCGATGGTGCGGATCGTCCGTGCCCTGGACCGGCACCCGACCACCATCGGAACGCTCGTCGACGGCCTCGAAGAGGCAGGGCTGTGCGTGCGGACGATCAATCGCTCCGATCGTCGCTCGACCCTCGTCACGGTCACCGACAAGGGCCTCGAGGTGGGGGCCTCGGCGAGCCGAGCCCTCGACGGCGTCGCTCTCGCGGACCCGCAGGACATGCACCGTCTCCACGAGGGTCTGCAACAGTTACTCACCGCAACCCGGCGGGCATCGACCGCGGCCGCCGAAATGTCGGAGGGTCGGCCGTGATCGACGTACGCAACATTCGCTCGGATGATCTGCGGTACCTGCTCGCCGTGGCGCGCACCGGTCGTCGCCAATCCGCGGCGATGGACCTGGGCGTCGATCACACCACCGTCTCGCGGAGAGTGCGCGCGCTCGAGAAGGTCCTCGGCGTCCGACTGCTGCAGCGCAGTGCCGACGGGTGGGAGTTGACCGATGTCGGCCGATCGATCGCGGAGAAGGCGCAACAGATCGAGGAAGCCGTTCAGGAAGCTGCGGACGTGGTCCTCGGCATCAGTGAGAATCCACTCCGCGGAACGGTCCGGATCACCGCCCCGGACGGATTCGGCTCGTTGTTCGTCGCTCCGGCGCTGGCCAAGCTGAGAATGAATCATCCGCATCTCGTCGTCGAATTGGTCACCGATACAAGGCAACTCAACCTCTATCAATCGGGGTTCGACCTGGCCGTCGCGGTGGGGACACCGATCACCAGTCGGCTGGTTTCCGAACGCGTGTGCCAGTACTCGCTCGGGTTGTACGGCAGCGAAGAGTACTTCCGCGACTACGGTGAACCCGGCAGCATCGAGGAGCTGACGGCGCACCCGCTGGTCTTCTTCGTCGATTCCCTGCTGCAGGTCGGGGATCTCGACTTGAACCGGCATCTGCCCGGGGTCGCGGCAAAATTCATGTCCACCAACATCTTCGCTCACGTCGCGGCCACCCGGTGCGGCGGCGGCATCGGACTGCTGCCGGCGTTCATGGCCGACCAGCACGCCGATCTGCGCCGGATCCTGCCCGACACCGTCGACGTCCGGCTCGCCTTCTCCCTGGCCGCTCGCCGCGAAAGCCTGACCAATCCTGCGGTACAGGCTGTCCGGCAAGCGATCCAGGAAGAGGCGCTCAGTCGTCGAGACGAACTGGTCCCGACCCGGTAGTCCCCGGGGCGGCGTTGCAGGACGCAGACTCCCGCAACGCCGCTGACCGGTGTGCCAGGCGGACTCTTGCCGAATTCACGCCTGCGCGGGCACCTTGGTGTCGAGCGGATCGGCGGCGTCCACCGCATCGAGCCAGTCGAGGATCTGTTCGGTGTGCTGCCCGAGCACCGGTGGTGCTGCATGCTCGGCGCGCACCAACGAGTCGCCGCCGGCCGATTCCATCCGCAAGGACGGACCGGGCAACTGCACAGTTCCCACCACCGGGTGCTCGACCTCGAGTAGCAGTCCCTGGCTGCGGGTCTGCTCCCACTCGTATACCTCGTCGATCGTCCGGATCGATCCCGCGGGAACACCCGCGGCCTCGAGCGCGGCGAGCACGTCGACCCGGGTACGGCCGGCGAAGTCGGCCTCGATCGCGGCGATCAAGGCATCCCGGGCCGCGACCCGGTCACGGTTGACCGCGAACCGCGGATCAATTGCCGACAGACCGGCCACCGGGGCGAACTTCGCCCAGATCGCCTCGCTGCCGACCGCGATCTGCACGTAGCCGTCCGCGCAGCGGAAGCTGCCGTACGGTGCGATCTGCGGATGGTGGTTGCCGGACCGCTGCGCGACCTGCCCGCCGACGGTCCACTTCGTGCCCTGGAAGGTGTGCGCGCTGACCGCGGCAGCCAACAGCGACGTGCGGACCACCATGCCCTTGCCGGTCTTCTCCCGGGCCGCCAGCGCCGCCGACACCCCGGCAGTTCCGTGGACACCGGCGAGGACGTCCGCCATCGGCACACCGATGCGCGTCGGTTCCCCGTGGGGATCACCGGTCACCGACATGAGTCCGGCCTCGCCCTGGGCGATCTGGTCGTAGCCCGCCCGGGATCCTTCCGGCCCGTCGTGCCCGAACCCGGTGATCGACAACGTGATCAGCCGCGAGTTGAGCTCTTCGAGCACCTCCGTCGAAAATCCGAGGCGGTCGAAGGCGCCGGGCCGGAGGTTCTCGATCAGCACGTCCGCCCGCCGGATCAGCCGACGCAGCGCGTCCTTGCCGTGCTCGGATTTCAGGTCCAGCACGATCGATTCCTTGTTCCGGTTCGCCGACATGAAGTACGACGACTGCGGGTCGTCCTGCGGCCCGACGAACGGCGGCCCCCAGGTGCGGGAGTCGTCGCCGGTGCCCGGGGCTTCGACCTTGATCACCCGGGCGCCGAGGTCGCCGAGCATCATCGCGGCGATCGGCCCGGCCAGTGCCCGGGAGACGTCGAGCACGAGGATGTCGTTGAGAGGTCCGACAGTCATGATGCGTTCCCTCCTCAGAGTGTGCGCAGGCGCACGTTGACCTGCTTGGTCTGGGTGAATCCGGCGATCATGCCCTCGAGGGACACCTCGCGGCCGAGGCCGCTCTGCTTGTATCCGCCGTACGACTGGCCGATCATCTGGCCGCCACCCTGGTTGACCTGCACCCACCCGGTTTCGAGGGCGTGGGCCGTGGACAGGGCCAGGTCGAGGTTGTGCGTCCACACGTACGCGGCCAGACCGTAGTGCGAGTCGTTGGCCATCGAGACGACGTCGGCGTGGTCGTTCCACGGGATCGCGACCAGGGCGGGTCCGAAGATCTCTTCCCGCGACAGTCGCCAGGTGTTGTCGGCGCCGGAGAAGACGGTCGGGCCCATGTAGTAGCCGTCGGTGTTGCCGATCGTGTCGGGGGAGCCGTCGAGGACGGTGGAGACCTTCGTCGAGCTCAGGCCGTCCTCGAGGAACCCGTTCACCGACGCGAACTGCTTGTCGTTGATGATGGCGCCCATGTCCGTCGACTCGTCCAGCGGGTTACCGACTTTCAGGCCGGCGAGGGTGGTGACGAGTCGGTCGAGGACCTGGTCGTAGATGTCCTGGTGCAGGAACAGCCGGGATCCGGCGGTGCAGCTCTGGCCCTGCCGGTGCACCCGGGTCGAGAGCAGCAGCTGGTTGATGAAGTCGTCGTCGACGTCGACGTCGGGGAACACGATGGAGGGGTTCTTGCCGCCGAGTTCGAGCGAGACGTGCGCCAGACGGCCACCGGCTTCGCGGGCCACGTGGCGGCCGACCTCGGTGGAACCGGTGAACGACACCTTGTGGACGTCCGGGTGCTGCACGAGCGCCTCACCGGCCACCGACCCGGATCCGGTGATGACGTTGAGGACACCGGCGGGCAGGTATTCGGCGCAGATCTCGGCGAGCAGCAGGACGCTGAGCGGTGCGGCTTCGGCGGCCTTGACGACGACGGTGTTGCCGGCGACGAGGGCCGCGGGGATCTTGAAGCCGGCGATCATCAGCGGGGAGTTCCAGGGCAGGATGGCGCCGATGACACCGAGCGGTTCCTGCCGGGAGTACTGCAGCTGGTCGTCGCCTGCGGGCAGCACGGTGCCCTTGATCTCACCGGCGACGCCGGCGAAGTAGCGGAACAGGTTCGCCAGGGTGGTGACCTCGGGGCGGGCCTGGGTGCGCAGCGCGTTGCCGGTGTCGAGGGCGGTGAGGCGTGCGAGTTCCTCGGAGCGGGCGTCGATGGCGTCGGCGATCTTCGCCAGGATCCGGGCTCGTGCGGTGAAGTGCTGGGAACGCCACTGCGGGAATGCCTTGTTCGCCGCGCGGACCGCCCGATCGACGTCCTCGGCGCTCGAGGACGGGACGCGGCCGATCACGTGCTCACGCAGGATCGGGGTCGTCACGTCTCGCCATTCGCCGGAGCGGGCTTCCACCCAACTGCCGTCGACGAACATGGGATAGTCGCGGGTTTCGGGAATCTCGAGATCGGCGAGTGTGGGCTGTGTGGAGGTCATGTCGGAATCTCCTTGAAATACGGATAGGTCTGCCGGGGTGCAGGGAAAGTGCTAGGTGGATGGAGCGACGCTTCCGCGCTCGGACAGCGCGTCGATCGCGTGGGTGTAGACGTCGTCGACCTCACCGTCCGCATCGACCGACAGCAGAAGTGCCGAGTAGTAGTCGAGCAGTGGGCGGGTCTCGTCGTGATAGACCCGCAGACGTCGGCGAATGACGTCCTCGGTGTCGTCGGCGCGGCCACGGGCCAGCATCCGCCCGACGACCGCATCGTCCGCGATCGAAAAATCCAGAACAGCGTTGATCTGGATCAGCTGCTCGCCCAGGAATTCGTCGAGGGCGATCGCCTGAGCCACGGTGCGGGGGAAGCCGTCCAGAATGAACCCGGCGGTCGTGTCGTCGTCGGAGAGTCGCTCCACCACCATCCCGATGGTGACCTCGTCCGGCACCAGTTCGCCCGCATCGAGGAACGACTTCGCTCGCCGGCCCAGTTCCGTGCCCTGCGCGATGTGGCTACGGAACAGATCGCCGGTCGAGATGTGAGGGAGCTGCAGTGCCGACGAAAGCGACTGCGCCTGAGTTCCTTTGCCCGCTCCGGGCGGTCCGGTCAGGATGATGCGCACAACGAATTCCTTTCGCGTCGAGCGGGGATTACGACGGTTATGCCTGCGCGTCGAGAGCGCCGGAACGGATCGCCGTCACGATTGCGGAGAAGTCACGGCCCGGGCCGTCCTGAGCGACGAACTGTTCGTACAGTTCGGTCGCGCGCCGTCCGAGCGAAGTGTCCACCCCGTTATCGGTTGCGGCGGCCTGCGCGAGGCGAAGATCCTTGAGCATCAACGCACTCCCGAATCCGCCGGCGTAGTCGCGGTTGGCGGGGCTGGTCGGCACCGGACCGGGGACCGGGCAGTTGGTCGTCAACGCCCAGCACTGACCGGACGCGGTCGACGAGACATCGAACAGTGCCTGGTCGGTCAGGCCCAGTTTGGCGCCCAGCGCGAAAGCTTCGCTGACGGCGATCATGGAGATTCCCAGGATCATGTTGTTGCAGATCTTCGCGGCCTGACCGGCGCCGGCGTCGCCGCATCGGACGATACGGGACCCCATGGCATCGAGGAACGTGGCGGCCTGGTCCACCGCCTCGGCCGGACCACCGACCATGAACGTGAGGGTTCCGCCGTCCGCACCGACGGTGCCGCCGGAGACGGGGGCGTCCACGGCACTGTGCCCGGCGGCGACGGCGAGTTCGGCGGCGGCCCGTGCGTCGGCGACGTCGATCGTCGAGCAATCGAGGAACAAGGTTCCCGGCCGCGCGGCCGGGACCAGGTCGGTGTAGACGTCGAGCACGTGCTTGCCGCTGGGCAACATCGTGATGATCACGTCGGCATTCTCGGCGGCGGCGACAACACTGTCAGCGGGGGCGACCCCGTGTGCGCGAGCCTTCTCCGCTGCTGCCGGGGAGGGATCGAATCCGACGACCGTGTGGCCGCCCCGCGTCAGATTCGTGGCCATACCCAGGCCCATGTTTCCGAGCCCGAGGAAAGCGATCTTGCTCATCTGTACTCCTTGTGGTTGCCGACGTTCCACGCACGGGGCATCGATCCGAACAACAGGTCGTGGGTGAATCCCGGGAAGCGGGCCGCTGTGCGTCGCTCTCCGCCGGGAACGGTTTCGAGTGTGCCCGCGCGGGGACGATTGCGGAATCACCGAACCTGCACAGGGGATGTGCAAAATTGCATCGCCGCGGTCGCTCGGGCTTGCGATGCGTCACACTTGCCGGATCATCGCCCCCGGCAACTTAGGAGCAGGCGAAAACCGCGGGCGTCATCGACCTGGGGGTGCGCTGGATCCGACGGCTCGTCCTGATCGGGGCGGGTCTCGGCATTGCCCAGCAGTTCACTCCGGGACGCGGGCTATTCCGGACCGCTCCCGATCGAGAACGAGGACTACACCCTCGGCCAGTGAGAGTCCGTCGCCCTCGCCGTCGACACCCTCCAGCGCGCTCGCAGCGCAGCGACCGCCCGGAAACCGACCCCGACGAGGCATTTTACCGTCAACTGCTCGCTCCGTGTTACCGGCGTGAACTCGCCTCACTGGCGACCTGACGTTTCGACATACGACGCCAGGTTGGCAAGCGAGGACGCGATGCCGGCCTCGTGGTCCGCTTGGCTGATGCCCGGTGGCACGTCCGTGGCGGTGACGGTCACCTCGGTCCCGCCACTGGTCGGGGTGAGTTGCCAGGTCATCGTCATGGTGCCCGCGAACGACGGGTCGTCGGCCTCGAACACCGCCTGCTGCACCACCCGCTCCGGCGGCACCAGGGCTGCAAACCCGACGTCGACGACATCCGTCGCAGCCGAACTCTTGCCGAGGCTGTCGGCGGGATCGAGGTAGGTGAGGACCATCCGGAACCCGCCACCCGGCCGAGGGTCCCACTGCTCGATCCGACCCCGCATGCCGTCCGGCGGCAACCAGGCCTCGACGGATTCCCGATCGAGCAGGGCGTCGTAGACGGTTGCCGGTGATGCCGCGATCACCCGGCTGGCGCGGTCGGTCCTTCCCATGGGCCGAGTCTAGGGCGAGGTTCCCGCCCGGCAGAGGCATTTCGATTCACAGATCGAGGACCAGTCGGTCGGACGTGCACCGCGATACGCAGATCATCATGGTGTCGCCGCGCTCGCGCTCGTCGTCGGTCAGGACGGTGTCGCGGTGCTCGGGCCTGCCTTCGAGGACCGGCGTTTCGCAGGTGCCGCACAGCCCTTCCCGGCACGACGAGAGCACCGGAACCCCGTGCTCGCGGACCACGTCGAGGATGGAGCGGTTTTCGAGGACGTGCAGGATGTCGCCGGTGCGGGCGAGTACGACATCGAACGCGGTATTGATCTCATCGTGCTGGGTTGGGGCGCTGAATCGTTCGGTCTGAAGGGTGAGGTCTACGGCGCTGGACGCGGTGGCGAGGGCGTCGAGGAGCGGCGCGGGCCCACAGGCCAGGACTGTCGTGCCCGGATCCGCGGAACCGAGGAACGCTTCGAGGTCGAGAAGCCCGTCGGTGTCCTGCGGGCTGACGAGGACCTTGTCTCCGTGGCGTTCGAGGTGGGACAAGAAGGCCATCGATGATCGGGTTCGTCCGCCGTAGAGCAGCTTCCACGGTTTTGCGCGTCGTTCGGCGTCCTCGATCATCGGCAGGATCGGCGTGATGCCGATGCCACCGGCGACGAAGACGTATGACTCGGCGTCGGGCATGCGGAAGTGGTTGCGTGGGCCACGAACTCGGATCGACGCACCGGCTGCGATGTGGTCGTGTACGTGCGCCGATCCTCCGCGAGAGCGGGGTTCGCGCAGGACGGCGACGCGCCACCTGTCGTGGTCGTGGGGGTCGCCGCACAGGGAGTATTGACGGGTCAGGCTGTCGGTCAGGCACAGGTCGATATGAGCGCCCGGCTCCCAGGCGGGGAGCGTGACCCCGGCGGGTGGGGTGAGGGTGAGCGAGGCGACGCCGTCGGCTTCGGGCTCGACGGCCTCGACCACCAGGCCGGCCTCCCACAGCGTGCGTTGGGAGACGGGCGGACTCGCCGGCCCGTCGGTCACCGACGCGGACCTTCCCTGGGGTTCCGGGTGCTGGCGGACGGTGGTGTCAGTGGCGGCCATGGCCTGCCAGGTTCTGCGTTGGAACATGGCGATGGTCGACTCGCAATTGGTCATCAACCGGCCCTGCGGGACTGCACCGGAGTCGTATCCGCCCTGCTGGGCGGCGACGACTGTCTTGTCTTCGTCGAAGGTGCGGTCGTAGACGTCGAGCCATTGCCCCAGCACCTCCGGGTCGGTGCCGGGTTTGACGAACGTGTCGACGACGAACCGACTGCCGTGTGAGCCCGCCGGTATCTCGGTGAGGTCGATGAGTCCGGACCGGGGTTCGAAGGCCACGATCAGGCTTTCAACTGTTGCCGATATGTCGAACACTAGTTAAAGGTTGCTTCGGCAATAGGGTGTCTCGTTGCGCGTGATTCGCACCGTGCTGCTTGATCATTGATGAATGGCAGGGAAGGAAGCCCGTTCCGGCGAGGGGTCCGACGCCCGGAAAGTCAAGCAGCGCGGGCGGCGGCAGGTGGATGTCGCGGTCGAGTTGGAGGTCTCCCAGCAGACCGCCTCACGCTGGCATCGACAGTGGATCGAAGGAGGCAACGAGGCGTTGGAAGGTGCCGGTCGGGCGGGACGCCGGCCCCGGCTCGATGACGCCCAGATTGCCGTGATCCGAGAGGAATTACTCAAGGGACCCCAAGATCACGGCGTCGCGACCGGGGTGTGGACGCTGGGCAGGGTCGCGATCGTGATCGAGCGGCTCACCGGCGTGACCTACGGACCCACCCAGACCTGGACGATCCTGCGGACCAGGCTGGGCTGGAGCCGCCGGCGTCCCGCACGGCGGGCAGTCGAACGCGACGAGGACGCCATCGTCGCCTGGCGTGAGAGATGAGTGGCCGCGGATAAAAAATAGCGCGGCGCCACGGTGCATGGATCTGATTCCAGGACGAAAGCGGTGTGTCGCTGCTCCCGGTGGTCCGAGCAACCTGGGCGCCGAAAGGCGTGACACCGGTGTTGCGTCACCGATTCTCGTTTCAAGCGCATGTCCATGGCCGCCAGTCCTGGCCTATCGACACGACCGCAGCCGCAGCGCATTCGTGTTCTCCATGACTGACGGTGCCGAGGGCACCGACAAATTCATCGAGTTCCTCACCGAACTCCGCACCCATTTCGCCGGCGAGATTGTCATCGTGATCTGGGACGGGCTCATGGCCCACCGGTCGCGCGCGATGACCGCGTGGCTGGCCACCCAACGCGACTGGCTCCACGCCGAACGCCTCCCTGCGTTTGCGCCTGAGCTCAATCCCATCGAACAGTTTTGGGGCAACATGAAATCCACCGAACTGGCCAACCTGTGCCCCGATGCTCTCGACGAGGTCCGTGTGGCGACCGAGTCCGGGCTGACCCTGATCGGCTCGAGCTACGACCTGTGTCACAGCTTCCTCGACCACGCCCGACTTTCCTTATGATCAGCGCTCACTCAATTACCGAAGCATCTTTGATGGGTTCTGACATTGTCTGCCTGTGTGAATTGGTGAGGCCGCGGAATGCTTGGGATGTCGGTGGTTGTGGTGTGCAATACGGCGGCATGGGGCCGGTGGCCTTCTGGGAGTGTCGGTTCGGGTCACCGAATCATTGACCGCGCGGACCTCGCTGCTCTCTGGGCAGGCCCGGAGGGGAGTGTGCGGGAGCGACGCCGGAGAGGGGGTGGAGGCGGTGTATTGCCGGGTGTGGGGCTCGAGGGGACAACGGGACGTCGATGGCCGATCGGGAAAAGATGTTGCGGGACAGCGCCACTGGTGAGGTGTAGCGGGGGTGGGCATGGATCGCGGCCCCGAGTCCGCGGGGGCGGCGCGCGGGGTTGGGCCGGATGCTCGGCGGCGCGGCCGCGCGTCGGTTCACGGTGGCGCGGGTGGTGTGGCGCGGGATCGATTGGGCCGGTTCGCCCGTGGGCTGGTTCGGGCGGCGCATGTCGGAGGTCGGCGTTACAGTCGAGATCTTACGAGAGGGGGGTGTCACATGTGCTGGTGGGAGGGTCGATGAATGACGTCACGGCGGCGCCGGCATCGTTGTCCGGCCCGTTCTCCGGGCGCTGTGGCCGACACAGCAACAACGACGGGGTCTCCACGACGCCGCGGCAGTTCGCGTTTACCACCCGCGCCCACGTGGCGGTCGACGACGCGACCGGCGAACCGATCGGCCTCGACGACGTCGACACCCGGGTGCGGTGGCTCCTCGACCTGATCACCGCGGCCGGCGGCCAGTTGGTGTCGCGGCTGTGGCAGCCGGCGACGTTCGACGTGCTCGCCGCCGGCCGGGACCGGCACGATCGCAGGCTGCCCGCACAGGGCCACGTCGCCGCGGCCCGCCTCGGCTGGAACCCGCACTACCCGGACGGAATCTACGTGCCCTCGCGGGTGAGCAGGGTGGTAGCGGCGCAGGTGATGGCGACCCTGCGGACCCTCGCCTACCGGGACACCGCGATCACGGCACTGTCTGAGCGGTTCGACCCGGCCACGGGCCGGATAGCCCCACCCACCGCCGCCGCGGACTGCGCGCCGTTGGGTTTCGCCCGAGGCGTGCGGCGCCAGCTCGTCGCCCACGCCCGCCGCACCGGCGGGGCACTGGCCGGCCGGTTGCGGATCACCGACGTCCAGGGGCCGCCGCAGGTCGCGGCGATGGCCCAGCTCTCCGCCGCCGATCGGCAGCTCGCACAGATCACCGCGACAGACCGTGAGTTGGTGTTCACGGTGAAGCTGCCGACCTGCCCGGCCCCGGCGGGGCGGGCGCAGTGGCGCAATGTCCGGCTGACCGCCACCATCCCTGGGCACCTGCACGGCCGGGCGATCACCGACTGGCACCTGCCGACCCTGGTCCTCGACCGGAAGGGTCTGCTCTGGCGGTGCGCGGCGACCGAACTCGTCCCCGACTGTGACCTGGGATCGGCGACCGTCGCGGTCGGGGTCGACTGGTCTCCGTCCACGCTGGGTGCCGCCGCCATCACCACCGAGAACCCGGACGGGCTGTCCTCGGATTACCGGGGCTTCACCTACGACGACCGCGGCCTCGGGACCAAACTCGCCCGCCTACAGACCGAGGGGCAGATGCTGCACCGCAAGGCTGCCCGATTGACCCAACTGGCCGCCACCGCCCCACCCGAGGTCCGCGCCCGGCTGGAGGAAAAGATCGCCGTCCTCAACGAGCACCGCACCTCGGTGGGCGTCAAGCGGGGCAGGATCAACCGGGAGCTGGGATTCCATTTCGCTCGCCAGGTCACCGATTACGCCGAGGCGGCGGGCGCGCAGGTGATCGCGGTCGAGGACCTCACGACCCTCGAGACCCGCGGGCACGGTCGGGTCAACAACAATCGGGCCGCGCAGTCCGCCCGCCGTAAAGCGGTCACCGCCCTTGCGCACACTGCCGCGAGTGTCGGTGTTGCGGTGGTGTCGGTGCCGGCTCGGGGATCGTCCGCGCAGTGTCCGGGCTGCGACGCACCGCTCGCCCGTCCCGGCGGCTACCACACGGCGTGGTGCCCCCGCTGCGGGGTCGGCGGCAACCGGGACCACGTCGCCGGGGTGAACCTGGCCAAACGCGCGCTCCTGGGTAGAGGCAAGGCCATCCGCCGGCGGGGGCAGCTGCCCGCGATCCGGGTCGCCGAGCATGCACCGGTGCGCCGGTCCCGGGACAAGACCAGTCCGACACCACCTCGGCCGCGGCATCGCCGGGTCCGCCGCAGCCAGCCCACCGCAACGCCGCGGGTGGGGGTGACTCCGAAACAGCATGTTCCTGCACCACAAGCGTCGGTGTGGGACACGGTCAAACCCGCACCGCCGCACGGTGATGCGGGTAGCCGTGACACACGTTCTATCTCCGACATCCGCCACGCAAGTGGCAGAGAGTATGAGATCTACGTAGACGCTGTCTCCGTCCATCGGGTATTCGTACTGTGCGAAGTTCAGGACGGCGTCGCTGTCGGCGAGGGCGGCGAACTTCCCGATGTCGCCCTTGACGCGGATCCAGACCTTCACTCCGCTCGATGCCTGCCCCTCGGAGGCGACAGTCCGGGGGTGACGGCGATGCTGCCCAGAATGTTGAGCGGCACGGTGATCACCACCCTTTTGCCGCGCAGTCTGGTTCCGTCGCCGCAGGTGACGGTGACCCCGTCGGCCGTTTCGTCGATGCTGGTGACGGTGGTGTTCAGGCGGATGTCGGCGCCGGCCGCGTCCGCGGCGATCGCGTCGAGAAGCGACTTGGTTCCGCGGGCGAACTTGTAGGTGGCGCACGCCTCGAACATCAATTTCCAGTCGCCGCCGGAGAGGGCACACCAGCGCAGGGCCTGGGTGTAGCCGCCGCGGGCGGGATCGCCGCTGAAGTTCAGTGCCCACATGCCGTCGAGGAGGGCGCGTTGCTGCGGGTCGAGGTCGAGCCTCGCGATCTTGTCGGCCACGCTGACCTGGTCGAGGGTCTTCATCTCCTCGGACAGCGGAAAGTAGTCGTACGGCTGAGGCAGTATTCGGCGGGACTCGGCGAGGACTTCGGTCATCGACGCGTCGAGTAGATCGAGCATGGTGCCGGCGGTCCCGGTGCGGACCTCGTCGCCGACCCGCCAGTAGGCGGTGTCGAGTTCGGGGCTGGCGACCAGGTCCAGGTTGTAGCGGCTGATCTCGGCCCACACGTGCGGCTGGATCCAGTGCACCCAGGTGCCGCCCATGTCCAGCTCCCGGCCGAGGGCCGTGTCGCGGGTCCAGGTGCGCCCCCCGAGGCGGTCGCGGGCTTCGAGGACGACGGTCCGCACGCCCTGTCGGGTCAGTTCCCGGGCGGCGGTGATTCCGGCGAATCCACCGCCGACGACGATCACGTCGGTGTCGTAATGCATGTCAGTACTCCTGAGAAGTGAAGGACGAATTCGTTGACGCGGCAGCGGGTCGGGCGAGCGCGGGTGCCATTGGGCTTTCCGCCCGGGCCGAGAACTGTCCATCTGGACAGCAGTGATCTATGGCACATAGAATGCACCTCGTGGAGAAACTGGTCAAGTGGACAGGGAGAAATTTCTTCGCAGGGTCCGGAACGGCCCAGGTTGGCGACGACCGAGTACAGAATCGGAGAATGACCACGATGAGCAGCTCGCAGGAAGACCCCGCCCGTCAGGCGCCCCGCTACGGAGAGGGCCGCACCGCCCTCCTTTCAGCGGCCGTGCGTGTGGTCGCCGAGCAGGGACTCCGGAAATTGACGTACCGGGCGGTGGCGCGCGAGGCCGGCGTCGCTCACGGGTTGGTGGCCCATCACTTCGGCTCTCGCGACGCGCTCCTCGAAGCGGCGCTGCAGTTCTCCCTGGACAACAGCGTGACCTCCATCAGCACCCGTCCGGGAAGTGGTGATCTCGACGCCGTCTTCGCCGGGTTGGTGACGATGGTGGAGAACAACCCCGACGATCAAGCCTTCCAGTACGAGCTGATCCTCGAGTGCCGACGCCGGCCGGAACTGCGCCCGTACGTCGAGTCGATCTACCAGGCGTACATCGATGGGCTCCAGTTCGAGCTCGAGTGCGCCGGGATGGACCCCGACCCCGCCTTGAGCCACCTGATCTATGCGGCCGCCGACGGCCTGGTTTTCCATCAGATCACCATCGGCTGCCCCGAGTTGACCGAACGATCCCTCACGCATCTGCGAGCCCTGCTCCAGCAGAGCAGATCCGGGCGAGGAGTATCGCCGTCTTCGTCGAAGCCGACGGAGCACCTGCACTCCGGTATCGAGGACCGAGTCAACTATGGGTGAGATCGTCGAACGTCGGAATCGATCCGTCGATCTCGACACGTTCCGAGCGTCGGTGATCGACAGCTTCGTCCCCCTGGAGACGTCGATTGCCCCGGACACCGATTTCGAGGGCTACATCCACGGCACCTCCCTCGGTCAGGTCCAGGTTGCCGAGGTTGTCGCGTCGGCGCACACCGTGCGCCGCACTCCGAGGACGATCCGCGCGAGCGATCCGGGTTTCTACAAGGTGGGGTTGCAGGTCCGCGGCTACTGCGTGCTGACGCAGGACGACCGTGAGGCAGCGTTGACGCCGGGTGACTTCGCGATCTACGACACGACGAGGCCCTATCAACTCTCGTTCGACGATCGGTTCCGGATGCTGGTCATGATGTTCCCGCGCGAGCTGCTGCGGGTCCCGCCCACAGGAATAGCCGAGCTCACGGCGCGGAGGATCTCCGGCCGCCAGGGCATAGGCGCGCTGGTCGCTCCGTTCGTCAAGGATCTGGGGGAGCGGGTCTTCGATACCGCGCCCGCCGTGGCGGTGCATCTCAACGACGCGGTCCTCGATGTGCTCGCCGCGGCATTTGCCGAACAGCTGCAGATCACCGACAGCCTGTCGCTCGAATCGCGGCACACGGCTCTCCGCGTTCGGGTCGGTTCGTTCATCGAGGATCACCTGTCGGATCCGGGCCTCGATACGGCGATGGTCGCTGCCGCGCATCACATTTCGGTGCGGCATCTGCAGAAGATCTTCGAGGCGGACGGCACCCCCGTTGGCGGGTGGATCCGGGAGCGCCGACTCGAGCAGTGTCGGCGAGATCTCCTCGATCCGCGACATTGCCACCTCCCGGTGGCCGCCGTGGGAGCGCGCTGGGGGTTCTCCGACCCGGCGCACTTCTCCAGGTTGTTCAAGACCCGTTTCGGAGTCACCGCCGGCCGCTATCGGTCTGCCGGCGGTGCCCTCGATCAGGCTCTTGACTGAAAGTGCTTGTTCAGCAGCATTGTTTGTTGTCGCCTACTCGACCATCTGCGGAACCGGCGTGGTGACGACAGGCGTGGCGATCCGCCGGGGTTGGGCAGCGATGATCAGTGCCAGCGACAGGACCAGTCCCGCAGCACTGACCGCGATCAACGTTCCGTATCCGCCTGCGCTCTCGACGAGGCGGCCTCCCATGAACGGGCCGATCGCGAAGCCGCCGCCGATTGCGATGTTGGCCAGGTTCACCACCCGCCCCGACCGGTCCAGGCCGGACAGGGTGGACATGATGTAGGGGAGAATGAACGTCCAGGTGAACTTGAAAAGGAGTGCTGCAATGGTGAACCGGAGCAGCCCGGGCATTCCGGCGAGCAGGCCGACCGACAGCGTCATCGCCACATACCCGACGAGGAGGTTGGTTCTCGTGCTCGGCCGGGAGCCCAGGACAGTGGCCAGCGCAGAACCGGCGATACCCAGGACGGTGGCGACCGACAGGATCGAACTCGAGGTTTCGGTGTCGATGGTGGATGCCGCGGCAACGCCGCCGACGAACGTCCAGACTCCGCTGAGGCTCACGTAGAAGGCGAGCACGGCGACGAGTCCGAGTGCGGCGCGCAGCACGTAGTTGCGCGTCGGTCCGGTCTCGTCGTTGCCGTCGTGGTCGGCCGTGACGTTGCGCTCCGGCAGGAATCGTGCGAGCGGGAGAACGAGGATCATCAGCACGGCGAGGGTCCAGTACACGATGCCGATTCCGAAGCTGCTGAAGAAGTGCGGAAGCACCGCCAATCCGATCGCCCCGAAGGACAATTGCCCCATCACCCACAGTCCGTACACGCGGTTGCGGTCGCGGGTCTGGGCGGCGAGCGACATGCACAGGACCATCAACGACCCGCCCGCGAGGGAGGTGAGAAAGCGTACGGCGAGTAGGGTGCCGTAGTCATCGATGTACGCGGAGCTGACGTTGCCGGCGATGAAGATCACGCCGAAGATCGTGGACATCGTCCGGATGTTGAATCTCTTCATCCACCACAGTGCGGGGATCGAGGCGAAGCTCATCGCACCGAGTTCGGCAGAGAACAAGTCACCCGTCTGCGAGGGATTCAGTCCCAGCTGAAGTTGGAGCTGACTGGCCACGGCAGGAGCCATGAGCAGGAGAGTGCCGACAACGGAGGAGAAGAGAACGATCAGTGCCACGCGTCCCCTGGAGTTGGGATCGGTGCTGTCGAAGGGGGTGCGTCGACCGTCGAGAGTGTGGGGCATCGGGTGGTCCTTCGTGATTGGGGGAAGTTGGATTCACTGCAGTCCGAGCTGGGTGAGAACGGTGAGCTGATCCCAATACCGCCGGGTCGAAGCGATCCGGCCGTTCTCGACCCGGTGGATGTCGCAGAAGGGAACCGACAGTGTGCGACCGGTGGGGCGGATGTCGTCTCCGTCCGGGGTCGGGAGGGGGCCGGTGTGGGTGCCGACGGCGACGAACTCCGTGACGACAAGACCGTCACCCCCCCGCGAAGGTCAGCTTCTCGCACGTTCCGTCGCGGAACGGCCCGTCCCAGTGCCAGTAGTTGTCCGCCATCCCGTCGTGGCCCGCATGGATCTCTCCGGTGGGCAGATTCGTCCAGGTCGCGTCGGGGGTGAAGGAATCGACCCAGGCCGCGATGTCTCGGGTGTTCCACGCCTCGTACAAGGCTGCGACGATGTCGAAATCGGGATTGGACACGGTGGGTCCTCCAGGATTGGTCAACGGTTGGTAGGGGTGTACTGCGCTCAGCGCTGATGAAGATCGGTGGCGGTCGATATTTCGGCGTCGAAGACGGTGCGCCCCTCGAAGAGGGTCCGCAGCACCTGCGTGGATCCGACGTGCTCGGAAGGGACCTCGAAGATGTTGCGGTCGAGCACGATCAGGTCGCCGGACTTCCCGGGGGTGATCGTGCCCTGCACGTGGTCGCGACCGACGACCCGTGCGCCGCCGAGGGTCATCAGATACACAGCGGTGGCGAGATCGACGGCCTCGTCTCCGCGTTGCAGCATGCCCTGAAGGGCAGGGAACAGGTTCGGATTCGGGGTGATGATCCAGTCCGAGCCAACGGTCATCGTGGCACCCGAGTCGAGGATGGTGCGAAATTTGAATGCATCGTCGTGCCCGGGAATGTCGAGGTGCCAGATCGCGGGCGACATCTCGGCGATCACGTCGAGCTGGCCGAATCTCTTGTAGTCGTCGTCGTGGATGAATGGGCAGTGCGCGATCTCGTGAGCTGGGCCGCGTGTGCCGTTGATCCGGCGGACGGTCTCGAAGGCGTCGAGTGCGGCGCGCACGGAACCCGCACCGGCGCAGTGAATTTTCACCGACAATCCAGCCGCGTCGAATCCGCGTAGCACCTCGGTGAGTTGATCTTCGTCGACGAGAATGTTGGTGGGGTCGACGCTGCCGTGGGCGTCGAGGTCCGCCTGTGTCATGTGCGGCGGCAGGGGTGACCCGTCGAGCCAGATCTTGATGCGTTCGGTGTCCAGATGTTCACTGGTGAACGTCGCCCGTTCGGCGATGGTGCGGTCGAGTTCGGCGGTATCGGCCATGCCGAAACCCTCCTCCTTCCAGACCAGGTGCGCGGCAACGTGCAAGTTCAGTGCGCCGTCCCGGTCGAGGTCCCGGTAGGCCGCGAGCGCCTGCGGAGACGCGGAGGCCTCCTGGACGGACGTGATGCCGTACCGATGGCACACCGACGCCGCCCAGGCAACCGCGTCACGATAGATGTCGGCACGGTAATCGGACATGGCGCGCATGACGGGCCAGCGGGCCTGCTCGACGAGTTCCCCGGTCAGCTCGTTCGTCCCTTCCCGGCGGACCAGTCGGCCACCAGGTGGGTCCACCGAGTCTTCGGAGAGCCCGGCGAGGTCGAGTGCGGTGGAGTTGGCCAGGGCGTGGTGAATGGTGTAGTCGTACAAGAACACCGGCTGATCAGGAAACGCTTCGTCGAGGAATTTGCGGTCCAGTTCTCCCGCGGCGAAGTCGGCAGGAACGAACTCGCCGCCGACGATCCAGGGCTGCACGTCCTCGTCGACGAGTTCGGCGCATCTGCAGTGACCGAGGTCGTGCACGATCTCCTTCGGGGAGCCACCCGGTGTCAGGCGGGCCTCGTAGCGAAACTTCAACCCGCTGAACAGCAGATGGGTATGGGCATCGTGCAGTCCGGGCATCGCCATGCGGCCGTCGAGGTCGACGAATTCGGTACCGTCCGGGGCGGCGTCACGGACGTCGTCGTCGGACCCGACGACCGTGAAGACGCCGTTGTCGACCAGAACGGCCTGCACCCAGGGTGCGGCCGGGTCGACGGTGTAGATGCGGCCGTTGAGCAACGCGGTAGGCATCGGTTCTTCTTTCCATCGTGGGTAGGGGCGTCGATTTGAGCAGTTCGCACTGTGGTCCGTCAGGGCATGGGGACGGCGAGCGAGAATCGTGGGTCGAGGGAGACGGTGCCGACGTCGACCGCGCTGTGCCCGCCGTCCACCGGCAGCACGGCGGCGTTGACATAGGAAGCGGCGGGGGAGAGCAGCCACGCAATGGTGGCGGCAACTTCGGCGGCATACGCGGGCCGAGGCAACGGGACGAGTGCGGAGGCGAGGCGATAGGCCTGCTCCGCGTCGACGCCGCGTTCACCGCCGAGTTGGGCCATTTCCTCGTCGGCCATCTCGGTGCGGGTCCAACCGGGGCAGACGACGTTGGCGCGCACTCCTCGCGGCCCGTAGTCGACGGCGACCGACTGCAGCAACATGCTCAGTCCCGCCTTGGTGGCGTTGTAGCCGGGGGTTCCGCCCGAGGCGCGCAGCCCGCTGACCGAGGACACGCCGACTACTGCCCCGCTGCTCCTGACGAGGTGCGGCAGGGCGGTGTGCAGCAGGCGGTAGGGGGCGGTGAGGTTGGTCTCGACCATCGCCGCCCAATCGCTGTCGGACAATTCGCCGACCGGCCCGGGGCGGACGACTCCGGCGTTGAGGACCAGTCCGTCCAGGCGCCCGAAGCGGGTGACGGTGCTCTCGACGAGGCGGGCCACGGCGGCCTTGTCGGTGGTGTCGGTGACGATCGGATGTGCCCCGGTGGCGTCGGCCACGCGCTCGAGGGCTTCCGCCCGCCGCCCGCAGATCGCAACGGACCAGCCGACGGCCGTGAGCGCCTGCGCGGTGGCAGCGCCGATCCCGCTCCCGCCGCCGGTGACGATGGCGACTGCGCCGGACGCCTCCCGGTCAGTGAGTGTGGCCTGCGGTTCGTGGTCCGCCGTGTTCGTCATGGTGGGGGCTCCTTCTGAGTGCCGAGGGCAATGGCGCGGTCGAAGCGGACCGCGAGCGAAGAGAGGCGAAATATCCAGATGGATAGATGTGATCAGTGGCACAAATATGCCCCGTGCTGTACAACTAGTCAAGTGGATAGATGAAAAGGATGTTGGAGGACACCGATGACCGCTGTTGCGTCCACACCGGGTCGGAGTTCGCCGATGTATGGCGAGGGCAGGCAGGCGCTGCTCGCCGCCGCCGTCCGTGTCGTCGCCGCCCAGGGGTTGCGACATCTGACCTACCGCGGCGTCGCCCGCGAGGCGAACGTCACGCACGGCCTCGTCGCCCACCACTTCGGCAGCCGCGACGCCCTGCTCGAAGCTGCCCTGCAGTATTCCGTCGAGAACAGCGTCACCTCGATCAGTACCCGGCCCGGCACCGGTGATCTCGACGCGATCTTCGCCGGACTGATCGGGATGGTCGTAGTCAATCCTGACGAGCAGGCCTTCCAGTACGAACTGATCCTCGAATCGCGGCGCAGTCCCGAGCTGCGTCCGCACGTCGAGTCTCTGTACGGCACCTATCGGCAGGCCCTCCGTGAGGAGTTGGCGCACGGCGGAATCGACTGCGACGAGGCGATGGCTCAGCTGTTCATCGCGGCCGCCGACGGACTGATCTTTCAGCAGATCACCCTTGACCGCCCCGAACTCAACGAGGCCGCGCTCGCGCACCTGCGCCGGTTTCTGCGCACGCTTGTCGAGTGAGGTGCGTGGCTCCGTGCTCCCTCAAATAGGTTCTGGTGACATGGTATTCGCCTCCGGTCGTCGTGCGTTGTCGCTTCGCCGCCCGCCCCGCCTCGTCGTCCGTCGGCCGTGGCGCTCTCGATTGACCTGTCGCCGCCGAAGGTGTGCGGGATTAGTCAATGCTTGTACGGACTTCGGCAATGCATTCCCACAGATCCCGGAGCAGAGTGAGACTCACGTCACGTGACCTGGTCACGAGTATTTCGAGGAGTTCTCACAATGGATGTGCGCGAGCAGTTGCTGATCGACGGCCGGTGGGTTCCGGCCCGGTCCGGTGCCGAGTTCAAGACCTACGATCCGGCGACGGGTGAGCCTCTGGGCACGGTCGCGGACGCCGGCGCAGCGGACGTCGACGCCGCGGTCGCGGCGGCGCGGCAGGCGCTGACCGATCCGGCGTGGAAGGCACTGGTGCCCGCCGCCCGCGCACGGCTGCTGTGGAAGGTCGCCGACCTGATCGAGCAGCACGCGGACGAACTCGCCGAACTCGAAACCCGCGACCAGGGCCAGCCGCTCGGGGTCGCGAAGACCGTCAGCCTCACCATGGCCGCCGAGGTCTTCCGCTACTACGCCGGCTGGTGCACCAAGATTGAGGGCAAGAACTCGGCGGTGTCGATCCCCAACACGATGCACTACACCCGCCGGGAACCGGTCGGAGTGTGTGCCCTGATCACTCCGTGGAACTTCCCGCTGATGATCGCCGCCTGGAAGCTGGCCCCGGCGCTGGCCTGCGGCAACACGGTGATCCTCAAGCCCGCCGAACAGACGCCGCTGAGCACCGTGTTCCTGGCCGGGCTGTGCGTGGACGCCGGTTTCCCGCCCGGAGTCGTGAACTGCCTGACCGGCGGCCCCGAGGCGGGCAAGGCCCTCACCGAGCACGTCGACGTCGACAAGGTGTCGTTCACCGGGTCGACCGCGGTCGGTAAGCAGATCGTCGTCGCCGCCTCGGGCAACCTCAAGCGCGTCACCCTCGAACTCGGCGGCAAGGCGCCGAGTGTCATTGCGCGAGATGCGGATATCGACGCAGCGGTCGCGGGGAACCTACAGGGCGCCCTGCTCAACAGCGGTCAGGTGTGTGCCGCCTACACGCGGTTCTTCGTCGACTCGAAGAGGGTGGACGAGTTCACCGAGAAGATCGCCGCGGCGGCGAGCGTGCTGCCGATCGGTCCCGGCATGTCGCCCGAGACGGTGATCGGCCCGCTGGCCTCGCCCGAGCACGCCGACCACGTCGAGCGGCTGGTCAACGCCGGGGTCGCCGAGGGCGCGCAGTTGGTGACCGGCGGCAGCCGCGTCGGCGGAGAGTTGTCCGGCGGGAACTTCTTCGCGCCCACCGTGTTCTCGGGTGTGCGTGACGACATGACCATCGCCCGGGAAGAGATCTTCGGGCCGGTGTTGTCGATCCTGTCCTATGACGACGCCGACGAGCTCGCCGCCCGCGCCAACGACACCGATTACGGTCTGGCCGCCTGCATTTGGACCAAGGACCTCGAGCTGGCGCACAACCTCGCCGCGTCGATCCACGCCGGCAGTGTCTTCGTCAACATGCTGCCGTTCCTCGATCCCGCCGCCCCGTGGGGCGGATTCGGTTCCAGCGGATGGGGCCGGGAGATGAGCTCCAACGCCATCGACGAATTCACCGAGACCAAGGGCGTCTGGGTCAACCTCGGCTGACCCGGCCCCGAACGACCCACCGGAAATCCCTCCACAGATTCAAGGACACCTGACACCATGAGCACCTCCACTACCTCGGCCTTCAGCTGGAACAAGGACGACTGGGCGTCGCTGAGCGAGATGGCCGACGGCTTCGACGAATACCGGCCCGCCTACAGCCGCGCCCTCGACGGCCGGGAACTCAGCCTGAACGCCCGCTTCGTGGATTCGGGTGACGAGTTCACCCTCACCCACGCATTTTCCGAAGGAGAACTGAGCTGGCGCACCGGCGAGCAGGCCGGCACCGAGACTTACGAACTGTTCGAGATGCAACCCGGACTGTTCTACCTGCACTACCGGCGCAGCGGCGAGGACCACCCGGTCGTCGTCAGCGCGGCGCTCGATCTGACCACCGGTCAGGTCACCGGCGCGGTCGGCGAACTCGGACTCGGCCCCAACCCTCACCTCGCCCGCCAGCGGTGGTTCCAGGGCCAGATCGCCGGCAGCACCGCCACCGCGGCCGACGCCCACGAGCCGACCGACGAGCTGATCGGGCGCCGGGTGCGCTACGCCTACAGCGGCGACGACGTCTACGACCACGTCTACCTCAACGAGAACCTCTTCACCTGGCTGTGCATCGGCGGTGCCGAGCTGGGAGTGGGGGACACCGACAGCTGCACCTACTGGAAGCTGCGCGAGAACACGTACCTGTTCTCCTGGCTGGAGAAGAACGTCGGCGTCGAGGGCATGGTCCTGGTCGACCTGAACGCTCTCCGCACCGTCGGCATCCAATTCGGCATCGACCAGCAGAGCGGTGACCTGGTCAACATAACCATGGGCTCGTACGCGCGCGAATTCGAACGCACCCCGTCCGTCGACGACGCCCGCCCCGGACCCACGGCCTGACGCGGATCCGTCCGCCAACTGTCAACCACCAACACGCCGCGACACCCACCCCGCACTACCCCGCGAATGTCTTTCTTCGGAGGCTCCAATGTCCACCCCTCCCCACCAGGCCGTCCCGCCGCAGAACACCGGTCACAACGAGCCCCCCGGGGAGGGGCGGGCGGGGTTGCGGGCCGGCAGGCTCGGGGTCGCGGCGATCGTGTTCTTCGTCGTCGCCGCAGTCGCCCCGATGGCCGCGATCGTCGGCGCCTCTCCCGTCGTCTTCTCCGTCAACGGCGTCGCCGCCCCCGCGACGTATCTGCTGGCGGCCCTGTTGTTCGTCGTCTTCTCCGTGGGGTATGTGACGATGAGCCGGCACATCACCAATGCCGGCGGCTTCGTCGCGTACATCGCGCAGGGATTCGGGCCACGACTGGCCACTGCCGCCGCCGGGCTGGCCATCCTGGCATACATGGCGCTGCAGGCGGCCCTGTGGTCCCAGTACTCGGTGTTCGCGCAACAGTTGATCACCGACAAACTCGGTGTCGACGTGCCGGCGTGGGTGCTGCTGTTCGCCACCTTGGCCTTGGTCACCGCACTCACCGTCCGCGGTGTCGACGTCAGCCTGAAGGTGCTGGGGCTGCTCGTGTTGCTCGAGGTCGCCGCCTTCGTCGTCCTGGACGTCGCGATCATTTTCGGGGGCGGCGTCTCGGGGAACTCGCTGGCGGCCTTCGATCCGTCCGCGCTGGTCGGTCCGGGGCTCGGTGTGGCGTTCCTGTTCTGCATCACCTGCTTCACCGGTTTCGAGGCCACCGTCGTCTTCTCCGAGGAGGCGAAGGACCCACACCGCACCATTCCTCGCGCCGTGTACACCTCGATCGCGTTCATCGGCGTCTTCTACGCCCTGACGACCTGGGCGCTGGGCAACTCAGTCGGCGCGGACGCCGTCCAGGCCGCCGCCACCGACGACCCGGCCGGATTCGTGTTCGCCATCGCCGAGTCCGAAGTCGGTGCCTGGTTGAGCACGGTGATGGAAATCCTGGTGGTCACCAGTTTCATCGCCATGCTCATCGGCTTCCAGAATATGCTCTCCCGCTACCTCTATGCGCTGGGACGAGCGAAGGTGCTGCCGCACCGCCTCGGTGAAGCCAACGCCAAGACCGGCACCCCCGCTGCGGCCGCCTTGGTAGTCGGCGTCGCGCTCGCGATCATCCTCGCCGTCTTCGAAGTCGCCGGCGCGGACCCGATTACCGTCACCTTCAGCTGGTTGCTGTCTCTGGGCACCGTCTCGCTCATCGTGATCCTCGCCCTCACCTCGGCGTCGATCATCGCCTTCTTCGTCCGCACCCGCCTGGAGACGAGCATCTGGAAAACCAAGGTGGCACCCGCCGGCGCACTCCTCGGGTTCGCGGTGGTCGGATGGCTCGCCGTGCAGAACTACGACGTCCTGCTCGGCGGACAGGGCGGCGTCGCACGATGGCTGCTGCTGCTGATCCCGCTCTGCGCGGCACTGGGATTCGGCTGGGCGGCACTACGTCCGGACATCGACTACCAGGCCGAACTCGTCTGACCCTCACCCCTACTCCGCCGCCCACACAGTCGCGGGGCGTGCCCCAGCCGGCACCCACACACCACCTCGGACATCGCGAATGACCTCACCGCTCACTCCTGCCTCGACACCAGCGATCATCCTCGCCCTCCCACCACACGGTGAGGCGTCACTCATCACCCGGCTCTCAGCCGACGCCGGCTTCCGCGTGATCCGCGGAGCAGCCGTGCAGTCCACGCCTGAGCGACCCGATGTCGTCATCATCGACTCCCGAGTCCCGTGCTTCGACGGCCTCGCGGTTTTACGGGACGTCAGAATTGCAGAACCGGACATCGGCATCGTGGTGATCACCGGACCGCAACCGACCGGCTCCGACAGCGTGTGCGAGTTCCTCGAGGCGGGCGCCGACGACGTCTTGATTGCCCCGGTTGTCCACGATGAAGCCATCGCCAGGCTACGCGCGTTGCTCCGGCGCCTCGCACCCCCGGCACTGAATCCGTCACACCCCGCGTACATCGCCCTGGATGTTGCGCGCAGGGCAGCCGAAATACACGACGCCCGAATTCTCCTGACCAGAACTGAATTCGAACTGATGGGCATCCTCACCGAGAACGCGGGCCGTGTCGTCAGCCGCCCACACCTCCTCCGTACCGTCTGGGGCTATCCCGGCGAAGCCCGCACCAACGTGCTCAACATGTGCGTCAGCTCGTTGCGCCGCAAGCTCGCATCGAGCGGCATCCCGCCCCTCATCCACACCGTCCGCGGGATCGGCTTCACACTGCACGCCTAATCTACGCCGGGCATCGTGCGGATCCGGAAGGGCGACATCGATATCGGCGGCCGAGCTGGGTGTCCGGCCGCCGATACCGGTCACGTCAGGCCGGTGCCATGCCGGCCCGGCGGAGGTGGCGGGCGAAGAACCGGGCCGAGCTGTCACGCTCGTACTCGGGCACCTGGTTGTACCCGCCCGGGTGGGCGTGCAGTGTCTTCTCCCTCGAGCCGAAGGCGTCGAACAACGCGAGACCGGCTCGGCGGTCGATGTATTCGTCGTCCCACGGAATCCGGTACTCGACCGGGACGGTGATCTTTCGTGCCGTCTCGATCAGAGCGTCGTCCACGAAGACCGCACCGATGCTCAGGGCGGCGATCCGGGGTTCGACCGTTGCCAACATCAGCCCGGTCACGACACCCAACGTCATGCCGCCGTAGCCGACGGGCGCTCCGGAGCCGATCTCGGGCAGCGCCTGCAGTGCGTCGAGGGTTTCCTGCCATTCCGGCACCGCACGCTCCGCGAGCGACGCGTTGTAGTCGATGACGATCGGGGCGATCGGCTCGCCCGCCGCCCGGGCCTGATGGATCGCGTCGCCCCACCGCTGATCCTGAGGGCTCCGCGGCCGGTCACCGTGTCCGGGCGCGTCGATGGCGGCGACGGTGTACCCGTAGGTGCTCACGCAGTGGAGTGCGCCGGCCACCAGTCCGGGCGCCTTCTTGTGCATGCCGCCGCTGTGCCCCGACAGCAGCAGCGGTGCGCCGACTGTTCCGGATGCGGGTGACCAGAGCACGCCGGTGATCTCGCCCAGGGTGAAGGTTCGTTCGATGACACCGTTCGACGATGCCTCAGAGGTGAAGTGCATGGTGTTGCCTTTCGGGATTGCCTTGTTGTCGAGGCGCTCCCGGCGACATCTACGTCGATCGCCCGGCCGTGAAGAGGGGGAGCACCCACCTGCGTACTGCGTTCATGGGTCTCACCTCCTCGCTCGAAGTCACGGTCCCCCGAACGTTAGCAGTGCGGGCGTCGTGCCCGCCAACCATTTTCCGGCCGCCCGTCGGGTCTCACGACCGTCTCCCCGCAATCGCTGACATGCCGAAATGGCGCGTGGCCTGTGGTGCCCGCGCCTTGTTCCATCCGACTTCTCGGGAGCTGTGGCGCCTTGACAACCACCGCCCTCTGTGACCACGATTACTCCATCACGTGATAGACGTTATCACGGTATGAGAGGAAATCATGAAGGTCGCTGTTCTCGGGCTCGGTGAAGCCGGAAGTCTCTACTCGTCGGGATTCCTCGCGAAGGGCTGGGAGGTGACCGGCTTCGACCCGGCAGACACCGCCACCCCGGCGGGGGTGCTGCGCTTCGACGCCGTCGCCGACGCCGTCCGGGGCGCGGATCTGGTGCTCAGCCTGACCAGTGCGAAGGTGGCCGTGCGGGCCGCCACCGACGCTGCCCCCCATCTGTCGGACGGCGTCTGCTTTGCGGACATGAATGCCGCTGCGGCCGAGATCAAGGCGCAGGTCGCCCACGTGGTCACCGCAGCCGGTGCCTCGTTCGCCGACGTCGCAGTCGTCGGCTCGGTTCCCGCCAACGGGGCGCGCACCGCGCTCGTGATCAGCGGCGACGGATCAGCATCGGCAACAGCATATTTCGAGGAACTCGGCGCCTCGGTCGAGGACATCGGCAGCGCCCCCGGGGACGCCTCGAACCGCAAGCTGCTGCGCAGCACGTTCATGAAGGGCCTCGGCGCGTTGATCGTCGAATCGGTCGATGCCGGGATCGCCGCCGACGCCGAGCAGTGGGTGCGTGCCCAGATCGCCGGCGAGCTGTCCGGCAGCTTCGCGGCCCTGGACCGGTTGCGGGACGGCACCCGCAAGCACGCCGCACGACGCTCGGTGGAGGCGACCGCCTCGGTCGAACTCCTCGACACGCTCGGCGTCCGCCCGGTCCTCACATCCGCAACGGCACAGGCCCACCGCACGCTCGCCGATGCGAACGGCCGCGCCGCCGACGAACTGCTCGACTCCTACGCCGGGCTCCCGGTCGCCAACATCGGCGACGCCCGCCAGCGCATGGGAATGGTCGATTCGGGTATCCACGCAATGTGGAAGGGTGCACGTATCGTCGGTCGCGCCCGCACGGTGTGGACCCGCGCCGGTGACAACAAGGCGCTGCACGAGGCGCTGGCGAAGGTGCAGCCGGGTGAGGTGATCGTCATCAACGGACAGGGCGACCAGAATCGGGCCCTGATGGGTGAACTGATCGCCGAACGCGCCCGCTCCCGCGGCTGCGTCGGCATGATCATCGACGGCGCCGCCCGCGACATCGACGTCCTGCAGGAAATCGGGTTCGGCGTCTGGGCCCGCGCGGTCAACCCGGCAGGCCCCTACAAGGACGGCCCCGGCAAGATCGACGTCCCGGTCGCGGTCGGCGGTGTCGTCTGCGCCCCCGGCGATCTGGTCGTCGCCGACGACGACGGCGTCATCATCGTCCCGGCCGCCGAGGCGTTCACCAGCCTCGCCGGTGGCCGCGCGGTCGAAGCCGACGAGGCGCAGCGCCGCGCCGCGATCATCGCCGCGCGCAAGGTCGCATCATGATCGCCATCTGGGCGTTGCTGGCGTTCATCGCCTCCATCGTCTTCTGGAATGCGGTCCTCAAACGCAACATCGGCGAGGCGATGATCGTCGGGTTCGTCGTCGTCGGTGCGTTCGCCGGTCGCGACGCCCCGAAATACATGTGGGACGGCTTCGTCGATTCGATGCAGGAGGAAGTGACGTTCGCCGGTTTGGCGTTCATCTTCATGAGCTTCATCCTCGCGAAGACGCCGGTGCTGGACCGGCTCATCGACATCCTCAACTCCTTCCTGGGACGGCTGCGCGGCGGCCCGATCTACACCTCCACTGTCGCGGGCGGCATGTTCGGTGCCATCGCCCACGTCGGGGCCTCGGTCACCGCAGCGGTCGGCTCGGTCACCGTGCCGTGGATGAAACGCTCCGGCGTCAGCGGTGAACTGTCCGCCACCGTCGTCGCCGGCTGCGCCGGCATGGGTGTGACCTTCCCGTTCAGTGCGACCATGTTCATCCTGGTCGGGTCGAGCACCGTCACCGGCATGATGGCCGCCGACGACATCATCGTCCCGCTCGCGATCGCCGGCCTCTGGTGCCTCGGCTACCGGCTGGTGCTGAGCTACTACCTGGTGCGAAAGAACGGCCTGCAGCCCATCGCCCCCGAGGACCGCATCCCGGTCAAGCGGAGTCTGCGCGTCGGCTGGACCTCGCTGTTGCTGTTCGTCCCGATCGTGATCCCGCTGCTGCTCACCCGCGGGCCGATCGCCGCCCCCATCGCGCACTACACCGACCTGGTGATGTCGAGTGCCCTGAGCCTGATCACCTGGATCCCGGTCCTGATGATCCTGCTGGTGCTCTTCCTCGGCCGCCGGCACCTGCCCAAGACCACCACGGGCTGGTGGAAGGTCCTCGGCGACGCGGCACCCCAGTTCGGCGTCATCGGCATCACCATCGTCGCCGCGTTCTCCGCTTCGGCGGTGCTGGCCAAGCTGAAGCTGCCTCAGCAACTGACCGCGATGCTCGAAAGCCTCAGCGCACCGTCCTGGTTGATGGCGATCCTCGTCGGCATCATCATCGTCATCATCGCGATCCCGCTGACCGCCTCCGCCACCATGGCCTCGGTCGGCCCCGTCGCAGTCGCCGCACTGGTCGGCACCGGCATCGCCGCCCCCGTGGCCGCGGCCGCCGTCCTGGTGTTCGCGTCCACCGAAGGCGCCTCCCCGCCGTCCGGCGCCCCGATCTACGTCGCCTCCGGCATCGCCCGGATCGACCCGTCGAAGATCTTCATGCCGCTCCTGAAGTACTACTGCGTCCCCATTCTTGGCATCGGAGTGCTCATCGCCCTCGGCCTCCTCCCCGTCTGACCCTCGCGACAGGACACGTCATGTTCCAGAAAAGCTTCTCCACCCTCTTCCGCATCAGCGTCGTCGCATTCCTGCTCGGCGGACTGGCGATCGTGCTCGGCCAGACCGTCGGCCTGATCCTCGGTGACGGCCACATCGTCACCCACGTCGAGGAACTGCTCGCCCCCTACGCCTACGGCGCCGCGGGCATCGCCGGACTACTCGCCTTCGTACTGTCGTACTTCCACCACGGCGGAGAGGAGGACGCCCTCGGAAACGAGGACTCTCCCGCCCGCGCCGCCGAGCACGTCGGATGACCAGTCCCGTGAGCACGATCGGCCCCGACTCCACCTACGCCGACCTGTGCGCCCGCACCGACGGCGCCCCGGCGGGGTCGAGCTGGGGAGTCTTCGACGACCCCGACCGGGGGACGGCGAATTTCGCCGGCCCCGAACAGGTCCGGGCCGCCGCGGAGCTCGTCCGCCGCGGAGCCGTGTTCGCCCTCGACCATCCGCTCGGCGCGTTCGATCCGCCGATGGCGCGGTCGCGCACGGCGCCGAAGCACACCATCGTCTCCGCGCACGCCGAATCCCGCGACGACCTCCTCGACGGCTTCTACCTGCAGGCCAGTAGTCACCTCGACGGGCTGCGCCACCGACGGGTGTCCGGACACGGCTTCTACGACGGCACCCCCGACGGCCAGGTCACCGAGAACGCCCCCGCTCTCGGAATACAGGCCTGGTCACAGAACCCGATCGTCGGCCGCGGACTGCTCCTCGACCTCGAGGGGCTGTTCGCGGACCGGGGCACCCCACTCGATCACGTTCGCGGACCGGCGGTCCAGGCCGCCGACCTCGACGCCGCCCTCGACCGTCAGAACACCCGGATCCAGGACGGAGATCTGATCCTCGTCCACACCGGCTGGGCGCACTGGTACCTGACCGCCACCGACGACCAGCGCAACGAGGTCCGCGCCGGCCGCCGCTCCACCGGATTCGCACAGAGCCGCGAACTCGCACGATGGTTGTGGGACAACAAGATCGCCCTGTTCGGCACCGACACCTTTGCCGTCGAGGTCCTGCCCGTCGTCCCAGGCAGCCCCTTCGCCGAGTCCGCTCCCGAGGACGCCGGCATGATGCACCAGGAACTGATCGGCAAACTCGGCGTCCCACTCGGCGAACTGTGGAACCTCACGGCCCTCGTCGAGGACAGCCGCCGCACCGGTACCTGGGACGCCCTCGTCACCGTGAAACCGCTCAACTTCGTCGGTGGCGTGGGTTCACCGTGCAACGCGACCGCCATCCGCTGACCGTTCTCGCACAATGATAAGTTCGATCGAAAGTGGGTCCATCGAGGAGGACAAATGGCGGTGCCGACCAACAACATGCGTTCCCTGGACCGCGCGTTCGACGTCCTCGGCGTCCTGCAGGACGCCAAGCAGCCACTGCGATTGAGTGAGGTCGCCCGGCATGCCTCCCTGCACGTCGCCACCGTCCAGCGCATCCTCGGAGTGCTCCTCGACCGCGGCTACGCAGCGCGGATCGGCGACACCTACACCGCCGGGCCCGCCGCGCTGGCGGTCGCCCACGCATTCATGGTCACCAACCCGCTCAGCGTCCTCGCCCAGCCCACGCTGCAACAACTCGCCGCCAACACCGGTTTCACCGCGTCGATGTACGTGCGGGTCGAAAACTCGCGAGTCCTGATCGCCCGAGTCGAAAGCGAACACCCGCTCAACTACATACTTCCCGTCGGCGAGCGCCTCCCGCTGTACCTCGGCGGCGCCGGCAAGACCATCCTCGCCCACCTCGGCGCCGAGGAACTCGAGACGATCCTCGCCGGCATCGGCGACGTCCCCCTCGCCGGCGGCGGCACACTGCGGAAGGACGAATTGCCCGCCCAGCTCGACAAGATCCGCAGCGACGGCTTCGCGGTCTCGGTCAGCGAACGCCTCTTCGGCATCGTTTCCGTCACCGCTCCTGTCCGGGCCGCCGACGGCACCCTCGTCGCCGTCCTCGGCGTCACCGGACCCACCGACGCCCTCGACGACGCCCAGATCGCGCACCTGATCCCCGAAGTCCGTCGCGCCGCCACCACGCTTGGCGCCCGGGTACCGGTCACCGGCTAGCGGATCTCTCCACCCCGCGGTTCCCGCGCGACCCGTGTGGGCGGCGCGGATCGGTGAGGACGCCATGGAGCGCCGGATCGACGAAGCCGTGGTCCATTGGGTCGAGCACGGTGGTGGTGTGCCGATTGTCGCCCTGCACGGCGCCGGCGTGGATCATCGTGAGATCGAGGCGGCGATCGAGGCCGTCGTCCCGGGCACGGGGTACCGGCGGATCTACCCGGACCTGCCGGGGATGGGCCTGTCGACAGCAGACGGGCTGACCTGCAACGACGATGTGGTGACGCTGCTCGGCGACTTCATCGACGGCCTCGGGGCGGGCCCGGTGACGCTGGTGGGGCATTCGTACGGCGCCTATCTGGCTCGCGGTGTAGCCGCGCAGAGGCCAGACGTGGTGCTCGGTCTGGCGTTGTTGTGTCCGGTCGGCGAGCGGTCGCGGAACGTACCCGACCACACTGTGGTTCGTCGGGACGCCGATGCCTACGACGAACTCGACCCTGCGCAGTGGGCGGGGTTCGACGAGTACTTCGTCGTTCACACCCGGGCCACCGCTCGCCGCTACCGCGACCATGTGGTGCCGGGTTCGACGCTCGTCGACGAGGAGGCGCTCGGACGTATCTTCGCCGGGTGGGCGGTCGACGTCGGGTCGAGTGTGTTCCCGGGGCCGACGGTGATCGTGGCCGGCAGGCGCGATTCGGTCGCCGGGTACGCCGACGCGTGTGAATTGCTCGAGCGCTATCCGCACGCCGCCCTGGCTGTCATCGAGGACGCCGGTCATGCGCTCGTGCACGAGCGGCCCGAACTGCTCGCCCCGCTGCTCGGCAACTGGCTCGATCGCCTCGATCGAAAATAGTCCCGGAGACGATGTCGAGAACCGGTGATCGGCTCCGTCCCTGTGGTGAATGCGGCCAGAATGGGTCGCACCCGTACCGAGGAGAACATGATGGCCAAGTACCTTCTGCTCAAGCACTACCGCGGCGCGCCGGCGGCGGTCAACGACGTGCCGATGGCGGAGTGGACGCCGGAGGAGATCTCGGCGCACGTGCAGTACATGCAGGATTTCGCGACCAAGCTGGAGGGGACCGGGGAGTTCGTCGACGGTCAGGCGCTTGCTCCGGAGGGGACGTTCGTCCGCTACGACGGTGAGGGACGGCCGCCGGTCACCGACGGCCCGTTCGCGGAGACGAAGGACCTGATCGCGGGCTGGATGGTGATCGACGTCGAGACCCACGAGCGGGCGCTCGAACTGGCCGGCGAGCTGTCGGCGGCGCCGGGTGCGGGCGGGAAGCCGATCCACGAATGGCTCGAGCTGCGGCCGTTCCTGTCCGCGCCGCCGACCATCTCGGACTGCCACGGTGGATCAGGCCTCGAGGCCTGACGCATTTCGGCCGGCATCGAAGCCCCGTGGCAGGCTGGGGCGAGGGGAACCGATTCGGACGACCCCCTCGGCCTGGCCACACGAAAGGGGACGTCGCTGATGACCGTCCGTACCGTGAATACAGAGGCGGGGCGACTCTCCGGTGACCACACCGACGGGGTCGCCCGCTTCCTGGGAATCCCCTACGCGGCAGCCCCGGCGGGCGAACGCCGATTCGCACCGCCTGCCCCGACCGAACGATGGGCAGGGACCAGGGACGCCACCGGCTACGGCGCGACCGCACCCCAGCCGCAGTTGCATCCCACTCAGGCGTGTCTGGCGCCGCTGGTCGGGCCCGGATGGGTAACCGGAGACGGCAACTACCTCAATCTCAACGTCTGGACACCCGACCCCGGCACGAGCGGGCTCCCGGTGATGGTCTACCTCCACGGCGGCGGGTTCATGATCGGTTCGGGTGCCGCCCCGGCGTTCGACGGCACCGCGTTCGCGCGCGACGGCGTCGTCCTGGTCACCGTCAACTACCGACTCGGCGCGGAGGGCTTCCTCGCGCTGCCCGGTGAGATCACGAACATCGGACTGCGCGACCAGATCGCCGCTCTGCACTGGGTTCGCGACAACATCGCCGGGTTCGGCGGGAACCCGGACAACGTCACCGTCTTCGGCGAATCGGCCGGCGGCACCTCGGTCGCGTTCCTGCTGCACTCCCCGCCGGCCGCCGGCCTGTTCCGGCGTGCGATCGTCCAGAGCGGACACGACGAGATGGCCCGCCCGCTCGCGCTCACCGAAAAACTCACGAAGGCAGTCGCCGCCCGGCTCGGAACCTCCCCGACCGCGGACGCATTCCGAGCATGCTCTGCCCCCGACCTGCTGCGCGCGCAGGGCGCCCTGCTCAGAACCGCACCCCGCCCAGACCTGCGCGACGACAACGGTTTCGACCCGGGCCACGGACGCGCACTGTTCCTCCCCACCACGGGGGACGACGTCCTCCCCGACCCGGTCGGGGTCCCGAGCACCCACGCGCGCGGCGGCGAGCTGTTGATCGGCACGACACTCGAGGAAGCCAACCTCGGTTTCGGTGCCGACGGGTTCGCCGCCTTCGACGCGGACGACGCGGTCGCCGAACTGGCCGCCACCTACCCCGAGGCCGAAGCGCTCCTGGAACGACACCGTCTCCACGACCCGGCCGTGACCCCCGCGCAGGCACTCACCGCCGCCTACACGGACCTGATGTTCCGGTCGCCGAGCCGCCGCACCGCGCACCGTCACCCCGGCCCCGCTTACGTCTACGAATTCGCATGGCGATCACCACTGCACGGCGCAGCACACGGCCTCGACGTTCCCTTCGTCTTCGACACCACACAGACATGCCGCGGCCTCATCGGCGACGACGCTCCGGACGCCCTCACCCGCGCGATGCACCGAACCTGGCTCGACTTCGCAGCGCACGGGGATCCCGGCTGGCCCACCTACGACATCGCCGGACAAGCGATGAAGTTCGACGCCGACCCCCGACTCGGCGAGGACACCGCTCCCGACGACATCGGCGCCGGATTCAGTCGGTGGCCTCGTCCCGTCGGCGAGCAGGAAACACGACACGAACGGTCAGTGCGCTGCCGGTGAGGAGTGCTCCGACAGCGCACCACGGTGCGGCGAGGGGCCACCCGGTGGACGGCACGGCGTCGATCAGGGCGCCGACGGCGACGGATCCCAGCAGGACGGCGGCTCCACCGATGGAGGCGAACACGCCGTAGTACGTTCCGAGCCGGCGGCCGGAGGCCATGCGGGCAATCGCATCTCGTGCGACGGGCATGGCGATCATCTGGCCGAGTGCGAGCAGGAGTACGAACGCGGCGGGTGGAATCAGTCCGGGTATCCCGCGGGGTTGCGCGGGGACGGCGACGGCCATGACGGCGAAACCGACGGCCATGACGGCGAGGCCGAGGGGAAGCGCGGCGTGGGTGTGCGCCCGTTTCGTGATGGGGAGTTGGGCGGCGACGACGAATACCGAGGACAGGGCGAAGAACCAGCCGAGCGGGGATTGCGAGCCCCAGGCCCGCTCCACCTCCAGCGGCAGCAGCAGGTACAGCTGGTTGTACGCGACCAACTGCGTGCTCATCGCCGCGGCGAAGAGGAGGAACGGCTTGTTTCCGAGTACTTCCCGCCAGCCGTCGCGCCAGCTGTCGGTGGCGTGGACGCCGGGCCCGGACGGCAGCCACCGCAGGTGCGCGAGCAGGATCGCGACGAATACCCCGGCTGCGGAGAGGCACGCGGCCGAGAAGTCGGCGAGCAGCAGGACCGATCCGACGAGCGGCCCGGCGAACGACCCGATCTGCCCGCACACGTTGAACAGTGCGAACGCGTCCACCCGGGACCGTCCCCCGTCCTCGGTTCCGCCGGCGGCCGTGGCGAGCGCCGATTCGACAGCGGGCGAGAACAGCGCGCCCGCGAACCCGGTCAGGACGGTCGCGACCACGATCCCGGGCACGGACGTGAACAGTGCCAACCCGGCGAAACCGAGGATGCGGCAGACACAACCGGTGAGGACCACCGGTTTGACGCCCCAGCGGTCGGCGAGCGAACCGCCGACGAAGAACAGCCCCTGCTGCGAGAAGGTGCGGAGACCGAGCACGGCGCCGACGAACGCCGCCCGCAGACCGAGATCCTCGAACAGGTACACCGACAGGTAGGGCAGCACCATGAAGAAGCCGACGTTGAACGCGAGTTGGGTGAGGACCAGCAGCCGGACCTCCGGGGTCGCCGCGGCCAGACTGCTCAGCAGCGACCATCGACCCACGAAGCGCCGGCGGGTGTCCGTCTCCGTCACGAGTTGTCGTTCCTCAGTGGACGGGAACGGGAACCGGACCCGGCTCGAACAGGATGGACAACCGCCCCTTGGCCTCGTCGACGAGTACCTCGGCCCGGACGTTGTACACCTGGGCGATCAGGTCCGACGTCAGCACGTCGGCGGGGGTTCCGCCGGCGACGACGCGACCCTCCTTCAGCACGATGACGGTGTCGCAGAACATGGCGGCGAGATTGAGGTCGTGCAGGGCGATCACGCTCGTGACCGGCAGCCGCGTGACGAGCGAGAGCAACTCCAGCTGGTGATGGATGTCGAGGTGATTGGTCGGCTCGTCGAGGAGCAGCTCGCGCGGTTGTTGCGCCAGGGCACGGGCGATCTGCACTCGTTGCTTCTCGCCGCCGGACAGTCTGTGCCAGAGACGATCCGCCTTCGCCGAGAGGCCGGTGTGCTCGAGAGCGGCGGCGACGGCGGCCTCGTCGGCGGCCGGGTTGCCGCCGAACGTTCCACGGTGCGGGATGCGTCCGAGTCGCACCACGTCGCGCACACTGATGTCGACGTCGGTGTCGGCGTGCTGGCTCACGACGGCGACGGCGCGCGCAATGTCCTTGCGACGCACGGTGGTGAGGTCGTTGCCGTCGAGGGTCACGACACCCGAGGTGGGGCGGACGACGCCATTCAGCAGGCGCAGGAGCGAGGACTTGCCGGATCCGTTGGGTCCGAGCAGACCCACCGTCGCACCCTGTGCCGGTGTGACGGTGACACCGTCGACGACCAGTGCGCCCCCACGATTCCAGGTGACGCCGTTTGCGTGGAGTGTCACTGGGCTCTCCTTCGCCGGGACAGGATGACGATGAACGCGGGAACGCCGACGAGGGCGGTGCCGACACCCACCGGCAGCGGTGTGGGTGCGAACGCGACCCGGGAGACGGCGTCCACCCACACCATGAAGACGGCGCCCATCACCGCGGTCGCCGGGATCAGCCGACTGTGTGTGGGGCCCACGAGGAATCGTGCGGCGTGGGGGAGTACGAGTCCGACGAAGCCGATCGCCCCGGCGACGCTGACGAGGGTCGCGGTGATGATCGCCGTGACCACCAGCAGCAGGAGGCGGACCTTGCCGACGGCGATGCCGAGCGACGCTGCCACCTCGTCGCCGAAGGAGAAGGCGTCGAGGACGTACGCGTAGCGCAGGCACAGGGCGGTGCCGGCGAACACGACGATCGCGCACAGGGTCACGTCGTCCCAGCGGACGCCCTCGAGGGAGCCGAGTAGCCAGAACATCACGCCGCGGGTCTCGTCGGAATCGGCGAACGCGAAGATGACGAACGACGTGAGCGCCGAGAACAATTGGGTGCTCGCGACGCCCGCGAGGATGACACGGTCGTTGTTGCCGCCGGAGATGTGGGCGAGCAGCAACACGAGCCCGAACGCGACCAGTGCGCCGATGAATGCGCCTCCGGACAGTCCGAGCGCGGCGCCACCGACCCCGAGCACACCCACCACCACCGCGCCGGTCGACGCACCCGACGAGATCCCCAGCACGAATGGATCGGCGAGGGGATTGCGCAGCAGTGACTGCATGATGACGCCGCAGAGTCCGAGTCCGGCGCCGCACGCGGCGGCGACCAGTGCCCGGGGCAGGCGCTCCTCCCACACGATCGCGTTCTTCGACAGCCGCACCGGAATATCCGCCAGCCCGGTGTGATTGAGCAGCACGTCGCGGACGTTGACCAGTGAGACGTCCGCCGGTCCGAGCGTGACTGCGACGAGAATCGACAGTCCGAGCGCGACGATCCCGCCGGCCGCGATCAGGGTCCCGAACACCCACCGCCGCCGAACCGGTGCGGGGACACCGGTGTCGGCGTGGTCGAGGGTGGCGGTCAGGACGGGACCTTCTGATCGCGCAGGCCGGCAGCGACCTTCTCGAGGCCGTCGACCGCGCGGATGGACGGGTTCATCTCGGCGCCGTGCAGGGCGATGTACCGCTTGTTGCGCACCGCGTCGAGGTTCTGCGTCACCGGATCGGATTCGAGGAACGCGATCTTGTCCGCCAGCAGGTCACCGGGGAAGCGGTTGCGGAGCAGGTCGCCGAGGATCAGGACGTCCGGGTTCCGTTCCACCACGATCTCCCAGCCCACGGGCGACCAGTCGTCGGTGAGATCGGAGAACACGTTGGTGGCACCGACGGAGCGGGCGAGGAGGCTCGCGGACCCCAGACCGCCGGCCACGTACGGACTCTTGGTGTCGGCGAACCAGAATGCCGTCGACACAGTCGACTTCTCGATGGACGCCAGTGCGGCGGCTTCTCGTTCTTTCAATTCGTCGATCAGCTGTGTGCCGCGCTCGGTCACGTCGAACACCGCGGCGAGCTCACCGATTTCCTGGTACAGCGCTTCCATCGTCAGCGGGTTCGTGCGCTTGCCGCCGCCGTTGATGCTGACCCCGTTGTCGCAATCGGTGGGAGACAGGTACGACTCGACTCCGGTCTCGGCGAACCGGGCGCGCTCCGCCACGCCACCCTGCTTGAAATGCCGGCCGAACGACGCCGTCACGAAGTCGGGATCGGCGTCCAGGACCACCTCGTACGTCGGGGCGTTGTCCGCGAGCCGCGGCACCGACGCGTTGGCCTCCGCGAGGTTCTCGCGGATCGGGTCCGTCCATGACGCCGTGCCCACCAGCCGGTCGGCGAGGCCGAGCGACAGCAGGATTTCGGTCGAACCCTGGTCCAGTGACACCACCCGCTGCGGCGCGGCGTCGACGGTGACCTGCTGTCCGCAGTTGTCGAGGAGGAGGGGGTAGCTCGTGCTGCCCTCGCCGGTCGACGCGGCGCCGGAGTCGTCGACGGTTTCGGATTGCCCACAGGCGGCCAGGGTGCTCGCCAGTACTGCAGTGATGGCCACGAGGCCGATTCGGCCCACGGATGTTCTCACGCTCGTCATGCTTTCTGTTCGTCCAGGATCAGCGCCCCACTCGGGCGTCGATCCCGGCTGTCGAACGAAAAGAGCGATCAGCACGTGCACGCGAGGAAGCGCGTGAACGTTATCACGAAGTAAACCTAACCTAATTTACTGGTGTGGTCTCGGCCTACTTCGTCGAGGCCAGCGAGCGCAGGAAGAAGGCCAGGTTGGCGGGGCGTTCGGCGAGGCGGCGCATGAAGTAGCCGTACCACTGCTCGCCGTAGGGGAGGTAGACCCGCAGGTGCTGCTGCTCACCGATGAGCCGCAGTTGTTCGGCGTCCCGGATGCCGTAGAGCATCTGGAGTTCGAATTCGTCGACGTCGCGGCCGTTCGCCTCTGCGTACTGCAGTGAGGCGTTGATCATGGCGGGGTCGTGCGAGGCGACCATCGGGTAGCCACGGCCGTTCATCAGGATCTGCAGACACCGCAGGTAGGCGTCGTCGACGGCGGCCTTGCCCTGGTACGCGACCGAGGCCGGTTCTTTGTAGGCGCCCTTGCACAGCCGGATCCGGGATCCGGGCCCGGACAGGTCCCGGCAGTCGGCCTCGGTGCGCTTGAGGTATGCCTGCAGCACGGTGCCCAGCGACGGGAAGTCCTGACGTAGTTCCCGCACGATGGACAGGGTCGAGTCGGTGGTGGTGTGGTCCTCGGCGTCGACGGTGACCCATGCCCCGGCTTCCTCGGCGGCGGTGCAGATCTTGTGTGCGTTCTCCAGGGCCACCGTGTGCCCGTCCCGGGGCAGGAACTGACCGAGCGCGGACAACTTGAGTGAGACCTCGATGTTGCGCGGTTCACCGGTGTGCGCACCGGCGGGTGCGAATTGCGCCAGCGAGGACAGCAGGGTGAGGTAGTGCGAGACGGTGTTGTTGGCCTGGGCGAGGTCGGTGGTGTCTTCGCCGAGATGGTCGATGGTGATGTAGCGGCCGGAGTCCAAAATCGAGGTGGTCGCGGCAACGGCCTGGTCCTCGGTTTCGCCGGCGACGAACCGGTCGACGAGGTTGCGGGTCACCGGGATCTTGGTGATGGTGCGTTCCATGCGGGGGGAGCGGGCGGCGGCGAGCAGCGCCGGACGGAGCAGATCGGAGGCGGCCATCAGATGTCCTGGTGGGGGTAGTGGTGGTCGGTGGCGGGGACGAACGTTTCCTTGATGGTGCGGGCGGACGCCCAGCGCAGCAGGTTCTGCGGGGAGCCGGCCTTGTCGTTGGTGCCCGACGCCCGGGCACCGCCGAAGGGTTGCTGTCCGACGACGGCGCCGGTGGGCTTGTCGTTGATGTAGAAGTTGCCGGCCGCGAATCGCAGGTCCTCGGTGGCTTTCGCGACGGCGGTGCGGTCGTCGGCGATGATCGAGCCGGTCAGCGCATACTTCGAGCCCTTGTCGACCAGGTCGAGCACGGTGTCGAAGGATCCGGCGGCCGAGTCGTCGTAGACGTGTACCGCCAGGATCGGCCCGAAGTATTCGGTGCGGAACGCGTCGTCGGTGGGGTCGTCACCGAGCAGCACGGTGGGGTCGACGAAGTAGCCGACGGAGTCGTCGGCGTGTCCGCCTGCGGCGATGGTCAGGCTGGGGGTGGCCTTGGCGCGGGTGAGGGCGTCGGCGTTGCGGTCGAAGGCCCGCTTGTCGATGACGGCGCCGCCGAAGTTCGAGAAGTCGGTGACGTCGCCGTATGTCAGCGTCGACGCCTTGTCGATGAAGTCGTTGCCCATTTTCGCCCACACCGATTTCGGGACGAACGCGCGGGAGGCGGCGGAGCACTTCTGGCCCTGGTAGTCGAAGGCGCCGCGGATCAGGGCGGTGGTGAGGGTGTCCGGGTCGGCGGAGCTGTGGGCGAGGACGAAATCCTTGCCGCCGGTTTCGCCGACCAGGCGCGGGTAGGAGTCGTAGTGGGCGATGTTGGTGCCGACCTGACGCCACAGGTGCTGGAACGTGGCGGTGGAGCCGGTGAAGTGGATCCCGGCCAGGCGACGGTCCGCGAGGACGACGTCGGAGACGGCGGCGCCGGGGCCGTTGACGAGGTTGATCACGCCGGGCGGCAGGCCGGCGGCCTCGAGGAGTTTCATCGTCCAGTACGCGGCGACGGCCTGTGTCTCGGAGGGCTTCCAGATCACCGTGTTGCCCATCAGTGCGGGGGCGGTGGGCAGGTTGCCGGCGATGGCGGTGAAGTTGAACGGGGTGATGGCGTAGACGAAGCCCTCGAGGGGGCGGTATTCGACCTTGTTCCACACGCCGGGGGAGGAGATGGGTTGGTCGGCGAGGATCTGCCGGGCGAAGTGGACGTTGAACCGCCAGAAGTCGATCAGCTCGCAGGGGGTGTCGATCTCGGCCTGGTACGCGGTCTTGGACTGGCCGAGCATGGTTGCGGCGGAGAGTGTTTCGCGCCACGGACCGGACAGCAGGTCGGCGGCGCGCAGGAACACCGCGGCGCGGTCCTCGAAGGAGAGGGCTCGCCATACCGGGGCGGCGGCGGCAGCGGCGGTGACGGCGTCCTGGATGTCCCGGGCGCCGGCGTTGGTGAAGGTGCCCAGCACCGCGGCGTGCCGGTGCGGCTGCACCACGTCGATCGTCGGGCCGTTGCCGCGTCGGTGCTGCCCGCCGATCACGTGGTGGATCTCGGTGGGGTTCGATCCGAGTTCGGCGAGCTTGGCCTGCAGTCGGGCACGCTCGGGGCTGCCCGGCGTGAAACTGCCGACCGGCTCGTTGACCGGCTGCGGGGTGGTGGTGACGGCGTCCATGAAACCTCCTACGAGATGTGGCGGCGAGTGGACCGCCGCAACGAACTAGTCACAGTGAACACCGGAAAAGCCGCTGGTTGATGAGTCAGCCGAACAAATTATGGTTCACTGAGTTGTACGCTTGGCCAAGCTGCTTTTCGATTTCCGAACTGGAGACATCACCATGAGCCGCCGCGATCGACCCGTATCTCCGATCCCGGAGAAGGCACCGGACGAGGTCGAGATCATCACTCTGCGTGAGCTTCTCAGTGCTCTCGACACCGCGGTCGTCGAACTGGTCGAGGCTCCCGCCGGTGACGACGTCGTCCTCGAATCGGTCGCCCTGGTCGACGGCACCGATCTGGCCGCCGAGATCGAATCGCAATCTCCGCTGCCGGACCTGCTGTTGCACGTCGGGGTCGGCAAGGCCGAGGCGGTGCGCTGGTTCGATCGCGTTGCGCAGCGGCCACCGGGACAGCGACCGCGCGCAGTGATGTCGAAAACGGCAGTCGACCCGCGCGCACTTCAGGCCGCGGCTCGCCGCGCCGGTGTCGCGCTGGTGGCCGTGCACCCGAGGGCCCGGTGGGACCATGTGTTTCCCCTGGTGCAGCGCATGCTGGACCGTTCCCGTCGGCTGCAGGCCGGTCTGGGAGACCAGGAACTGCTGGCCACCGACACCGACCTGTTCGGACTCGCCCAGATCGTGGCCCAGAACTCCGGCGGGATGGTGTCGATCGAGGACGCGCAGTCGCGCGTGCTGGCGTATTCGTCGTCCGACGAGTCGGCGGACGAGCTGCGGATGCTGTCGATCCTCGGCCGCGAGGGACCGCGGGACTATCTGCGCGTGCTGCGGAAATGGGGCGTGTTCGACCGGCTTCGCAAGAGCGACGAGGTCATCGACGTCCCGGCACACCCGAAGCTCGGTACCAAGCGGCGGCTGGTGGTCAGCATCCGGGAAACCACCGAAGGGGCGAGTGTGTCCCGGCAGCTCGGCTCGATCTGGGTGCAGCAGGGCGACGCACCACTGACGCCGGACGCGGCCGACGTGCTGCGGGGTGCGTCGGCGATTGCCGCACGGATCATCTCACGCACCCTCAACGCCCCGTCCACGGAGGCGTTGCTGATCCAACGGCTGTTCGGTGCGCGCGGGGGAGGGGTGGACGTCCCGTCGGTGGCCAGTGCCCTGAATCTGCCGGTGACCGGCCCGGCCGCCGTCGTCGGGTTCGCTCCGACCGCCACGGACACGGCAGCGCCGATCGGCGACTTCGCGGAATCGGGCAGCATGCTGCGCCTGCACGCCAGTTCCTTCAGCCGCGACTCGGTGGCCACCATCATCGGCGACCGCGCGTATGTGCTGTTGCCGCGCTACAAATCGGCGAACACCGTCTCCGCTTGGACCCGGCAACTCGTCGACCAGTTCGAAACGAAACGGTCGATCGTCCTCCGGGCGGCGATCGCCGTCCCGGTCATGGATCTCGGGCACGTCGCCGGCGCGCGGACCGAGGTCGACCGGGTCCTCGACGGCACCGCCGCCACCTTCCCGGAGGGGCGGGTGACCACCCTCGCCGAATCGCGCACCGCGGTGCTGCTCGGCGAGATCCTGGACCTCGTCGATCAGCACCCCGAACTTCACGATCCACGATTGGATGCCCTGTTCGAGTACGACACCACACACGCGTCGAACCTGAGCGAGAGTGCTGAAAGCTACCTCGCGCATTACGGCGACGTCCGCAGCGCCGCGGCGGCCGTGCAGGTGCATCCGAACACCCTGCGGTACCGGATCCGCCGCGTCGAGGAAATCGTCGGGGTGGATCTCCAGGACGCCTCCGATCGCCTGCTCCTCGAGTTGCAACTCACCCTGCGCCGACGCCGCGATCGGGAGAAGCCCGCCACCTGAACGGGTTCGGAACCGTGAGAAAGTACTGCAAGTACCCAAGGGTGAACCTGCCATTCGACGGAAACAGCATGACTGGTCCGTGACTGTCCCGGGGGGGTCCTCCGTCCATTTCGAACGGCGGAATGCCTATCCGACGTGCGAAGCCGAGGTCCGCGGCCCTCGTGGGCGCGGACCGGGGGAGACACCGAGCACGACGAGCGGGCGACGCTCTTCGTCCGGCAGCGCGTCGGCCCGCCACTTCTTCACCGCTCGATAGAGCCACTGGCCCACCTGTTCTCCGTCGGCGGTGACGTAGTTCGCAGGAACGAGTGCGTTGCCGTGCTCTTCGCGGTAGGCGGCGATGGCGGTGAGCATTCGTCGCCGCTTGCTGTCGGCCGGTGACACGGCCGGGAGCGGGACGGCGTCATCGCTCCACAGGAAGCCGATCGCGTCGAGTTGCTGGATGCGTTGGGGCGGCAGGGTGCCCAGCATGCGGGCCACGCGCTGGCGATCCTGCCAACGTCCGAGTCGGAAACCGCAGTCGGTGACGTAGTCGGAGGGCATCACGCTGCGCGGATGCTGGTGTCGAAAGGCGCAGTAGAGTTGCAAGGCGGAGGCTGCGGACTGGTTATCTCGCATCGAGATCGCATCCTTGTGAGAGCCGTGAAACATTGTCCGGGTAGTCATTAGTTCAAGTATGTCAAACACATTGACGATCTGTCACGGAAGTCGGCTCGTGTTGGGGTGCAATTGTGTGCGAATGACCGTCCTTGCGGGCGTTACACCGCCATCTCCCGTGTCTTCTGCGCCAGCTCGCCGAGGCGCCGGGCCCGGGCGATCTCGGCCGGCGTGAACGGCTCGTCCGCCGACCGCACGAAGATGAGCAGCTCATCACCCGACGGGATCTCGACACTCGCTGCCGTGGTGGGAACGTCGCTCACGCGCGTATCGACGTATTGGGCCCCGAGGAGTTCCGCGATCGACAGGGGAAGTTCGGACGGATCGGCCACCACCCGCGACGCCAACGTCAACGCCTTGGTCTGGCCGTCGATCAGGGCGAGCGCCGATGCCGGCCAGATGCCGACATCGTGACCGCCGCCTGCGCGAACGGCATTCGACAGCGCCTCGGGCGACGTGTCCCGGCACGCCCCGACGATCAATTCGTCGAGTGAACCGCCGTCCAGGTGATGGACGTGCACGGTCAGGATGTTGGCGTCCAGCTCCGCGAGGTTGCGGGCCAGCGATTCCAGCTGCCCCGGGCGATCGCTCACCCGGACACGGATGCGCCAGAGCGACTGTCCGGTCACGAGGTGGCCGTGCTTACCGTCCGCGGGACCGTGCAGCCACCCGCCGAGGAGCCGCATCGCCGACGGCTCGACCACCCAGATGACCAACACGGTGGTGGTGACGGTGAGAACCGCGACGGTGATCAGATAGGAGACGTGGAAATGAATGACCAAGGCGTGGAGTAACAGCTCGACGGGAAACACGGCGCACAGCTTCGCCAGCGCCAGCCGGACGCGGCGGGGATGCGGAAGCCGGCCGCACGCCTCGCACGCGTTGACGTGAACTCCGGGTTCTCTCACGGGATCGTTCATGCCCCCACTGTCGACCCGCCGTATTGCGAAGCGGTTTCCTCGCACGGTCGGTGATGTGACGGTCGATCGTGAAATACGTTGGCGTGCAGCGGACATGTGGCGCGGCAGACATGTGGTGCGGAAAACACCGCGCGGCCGGTGTGAGCGGGGACATGGAAGCGCCGCTGCCGCCGGGGACTGGCGCCCGGCAGCAGCGGCGTGTTCGGGGAGAACTCAGCGCAGTGACGCCGCGTCGCTCAGGTCCGTTCCCCGAGTCTCCGGGGCCATGAGGAAGCTGACGAGTGCGCCCACTCCGGCGATGCCCGCGGCGATGTACATCGTTGCGGAGAGTCCGAGGTTGGACAGCGCCCACGGGGTGGCGAACGTGCCGATCGCCGCACCGATCCGGCTGATTCCCGTGCACAGGCCGACGGCGGTGGCCCGCACCTCGGTGGGGAACAGTTCGTTGGGGTAGATCCATTCGAGGATGGAGGGTCCGCCGTTGAAGAGCGCATAGATCGCGAACGCGAATGCGATCACCCACAGGCCCGCGTCCGGCTTGATCGCGAGGAACAGCAGTCCGAGACCGGAGAGCACGAAACCCCAGATCAGGATCGGCCGTCGCCCCAGTCGATCGACGAGGAGCAGTGCGACGACATTGCCGATCAGGAAGAACAGGTTGATGAGGCCGTATCCGATGTGGGCGAGATTTCCGGAACCGAGGTTGAAGAGTTCGAGGATCTGCGGGCCGAAAGCGTAGATGGCGAACAGCGTCACGATCGTGCACGTCCAGAAGATCGAGATGAACACGACGCGCTTCAGGTATCCGCCGCGCATCAATCCGCGGATGGACGTGCTTCCCTCCTCGTCGGGCAGGTCGTCCAGCGTGGCATCCGTCCCGATCGTCTTTCGCAGCACGGCGAGTGCCTCGTCGGACCGCCCCTTGCTCAGCAGCCACCGGGGAGACTCGGGGATGCTCGTGCGTGCGACGACGATCAGGGTGGCGGGAACCGCGGAGGAGAGCAACATCCACTTCCATCCGTCGGGGTTGCTGAGCAGCAGGTATCCGACGAACGCGGCTGCCGTTGCACCGACGAACCACATGGCGTTGAGGCCGCCGACGAGTTTGGCGCGCCACGCCTTCGGCGCGAATTCCGTCACCAGCGCGGTGGCGATCGGATAGTCGGCGCCGACCGCGATGCCGATGATCAAGCGCAGTATGAACAACTGCATCTCGTCCGCGGCGAAGAACTGCAACACCGAACAGACGATGATCACGATCAGGTCGATGGTGTACATCAACTTCCGGCCGATCCGATCGGTCACCGCACCGAACACGGCCCCACCGAGGAACACCCCGATGAGCGCGGAGGATCCGATGAGGCCGGCCCACAGTGCGCTCATGTCCCACTGTGCCTGGATCTGCACCATCGCGATGCCGATGATGCTGAGGATGTAGCCGTCGAGGAAGGGGCCGCCCGAGGAGAAGAGGGCGAGCTTGGCGTGAAAGCCGTTGAGTCTGGCGCTGTCCAGTGTGACGCCCGATCGGGCGGAGACGGTGGTGTCGAGGTTCATCTGAGGAATCCCATCGGGGGTGTGGGCTTGAGGGTGTGTCCCCACGTGATGTGGTTGCTGCCACAGTAGGAAGAGAATTCGCGGCGCGGAATTACCAATCTCCTACCAATTCATGCTCTGTGCTTATCAATTCGCCGGGTCGACGGCCGCGATCCCGTCGATCTCGATTCGCTTGTCGCCGCGGAACCGAGCAACCTCGACAGTCGTCCGCGGCGGCAGGGGAATGCCGTCCAGCCGGGCCAGGTACGCGGTGTTGTATTCGTCGAATTCCGACAGGTCGGCCAGGTACACCGTGGCCTTCAGAAGGGTGTGCAGGCCACCGCCCGCAGCGTGGAGGGTGGCCTCCAGATTGTCGAGCGCGACCCGGACCTGGTCGCCGATCGCGGTCGGGGTCCGTCCGTCCGCGGTGGTGGGGATCTGCCCGCAGGCCCAGATGGTGCCGGCGAACACCGCCGCCCGCGCGTACGGTCGCTCGGTGCCCGCGGGATGTGGGACGAGTTCACGCTGATCGGTCACGAATGTGCCTCCGGGACGAGGAATCGCCTGCCGAGTTCGTAGGCGCGCGACCACGTCGCGGCGTCGACGAACACGCCGTAGGAGACGGCGTGGCGGTAACGCGTCTCCCGTTCGGCGGCGGTGTGGACGGGACGGGACAGGTGTGCAGCGGGCGGTGCGGTCTGGAGGAGCGTTCCCGCGATGGCCGGTACGCCGGTGGTGAGCGCCGCGGCGGCGGCGTCGCGGTACATGTCGCCCGCCTCCGTCACGACGGTCGCGCCGGCCGGGTGCCCACCGTCGTCGAGCGTGATCAGGCGCAACGTGGCACCGGACCGGGAGACGGCGTGCAGGGCGTACCAGGCGACGGCCTCGTGATCGACGATCCGGGGCAGGAGAACCGGACGAGACTGCGACAGGGCCAGATCGACCGCCGGCGGACCCGTGAGCAGGGCGCTCCGCGGTGACCGCTCGACGATGTCGACTTCCGGGCCTCTCGTCAGCGTGACGTCGGCGGGCCCGGCCGGTGAGTCGAGTTCGGCGATCGTCGCCAGGAGCGTGTCGATGCCGTTGCGGGCGTGGAGTTGCATCGCCGTCACGACGTCGGCCGCGCCACCGGCCTCGCCCGCGCTGACGCCTGCGGCGTAGAGGGCGCGGAACGCCGTCTCGCGAACCTCTCGTACCGCCAGCCTGATTCGGTTTCCCGGCGTGAGAGCGGTGTCGTCTTCGAGGGTGTGGGTGAGCATGTCGGTCATCGGCGTTCCTGTGATTCGGGCAGTCCGGGGAAGACGTCGTCGAAGATCCGCAGCCAGTTCTCGCCGAGGATCTTCGCGATGGTCGCGTCGTCGAGGCCGACCTTCTGCAGGCACTCGGTGAGAACCGGGAAGTCCGCCGGGCCCGAGAACCAGTTCGGCCACATCGGCCACTCGGGTTCGACCGGATTCTGGCTGGGCGGTCGCCAGCGACCGTTCCGCAACCACGCGACGTAGTCCTCCGACCAGTTGCGGGTGCAGTCACTACCGATCGCGACGTGGTCGGGACCGATCTGGTCGACGAGCCGCGCGACCATGACCGCGAAATCAGCGCTGGACGTGGCTTCCCCACCCAGGACGTTCGGGTAGAGGCAGCAGCCGATCACACCGCCGCGTGCGGCCAGCGCGTCGATGACCTCGTCCGGTTTGTTGCGGGGACTGTCGACGAACCAGGTCGGGTTCGAATGGGTGATCGCGACGGGCGTGCGCGATGCGTCGATCGCGTCCAGGCAGGTGCGGTTCCCGACGTGGGAGAGGTCGACGAGCATGCCGACCCGATTCATCTCCGCAATCATGATGCGTCCGAACGCGGTGAGTCCAGAATCGTGCTCGTCGTAGCAGGCGCCGCCCGCCAGGTTCTGAATGTTGTAGGTGAGCTGCGCGACGCGCACCCCCAGCCGGTGGAAGATCTCCACCATGCGATAGTCGTCCCCGAACGGGGAGGAATTCTGGAACCCGAGCAGCACGGCGATCCGGTTGTCCCGCTTCGCGTTGCGAATGTCGTCGGAGGTTTCCGCGAGGGTGACGATGTCGTCGTTCTCGGCGGCGAGCTGATACCACTGTGCGACGGCGCCGAGCGTGTCGGCCGGACCGTCCCACACCGCGCAGGTGGCATTCACGCCGGTGACCCCACCGGCGCGTAGTTCTTCGAGGACTTTCCGGTCCCAGTTGTTGATCCGTGAGTCTTTCGGCGCAAACCCGGTCCTTCAGGGCCGGGGTAGCCGATCCGACTTTGTCGGACCGTGTGGCTAGTGTCTGGGGCATGGCGGGGAGGGTGGTGAAGCGGGCGTTCAAGTTTCGTTTCTATCCGTCTGCGGTGCAGGCGGAACAGCTTGCTCGGACGTTCGGGTGCACCCGGTATGTCTACAACCGGGCGTTGGCCGAGCGGACGCGTGCCTGGTCGCAGGAGCAGCGTCGGGTCACCTACGCGGACACCTCGAAGATGCTCACCGGATGGAAGCGGGACGCGGGGACCGCGTGGTTGGCGGAGCCGTCGAAGGGGCCGCTGCAGGAATCGCTGCGGCAGTTGCAGGGTGCGTTCGAGAAGTTCTGGCGCAAGCAGACCGGCTACCCGCAGTTCAAGAGGAAGGGGCGGTCGAAGGATTCGGCGACCTACTTCTCGAACTGCTTCACCTACCGCGGCGGGCAGGTCCGGTTGGCCAAGCAGTCCGAACCGCTGGATATTCGGTGGTCGAGGCCGCTGCCGGAGGGGGCGGTGCCGTCGCAGGTGACGGTGTCGCGCAATGCTCGCGGTCAGTACCACATCTCGATTCTCGTCGAGGACACGATCGCCGAACTCGAGCCGGCCGATCGGGTGGTCGGGCTCGATGCCGGGATCACCAGCCTCTACACGCTCTCGACGGGGGAGAAGATCACCAACCCGCGCCATGAGCGCGCGGACCGTGCGCGGTTGGTGAAGGCGCAGCGGGTGCTGGCCAAGAAGGAGAAGGGATCCCGTAATCGGGTCAAGGCTCGACTGAAGGTCGCGAAGATTCATGGTCGGATCGCTGATCGGCGGCGCGATTATCTGCACAAACTTTCCACTCGGCTGGTGCGCGAAAATCAAGTGATCGCCATCGAGGATCTGAGTGTGCGGAACATGGTGAAGATTCGGTCGTTGTCTCGGGCGATCTCGGATGCGGGGTGGTCGGAGTTCCGGTCGATGCTCGAGTACAAGGCCGAGTGGTACGGGCGGCGGGTGGTGGCGGTCGATCGGTTCTGTCCGTCGTCGAAGACCTGCTCGGTGTGTGGGGAGGTCGCCGGGGCGATGCCGCTGGATGTGCGGGTGTGGGCGTGCCGGTGCGGCGTCGTCCATGATCGGGATGTGAATGCTGCGAGGAATATTTTGGCCGTCGGACTGGCGGTGGCAGCCTGCGGAGACGGTGTGAGACCGCCTCGCACATAACGTGTGGGGTGGCGACTGTCGGTGAAACAGGAACCTCGGGACGTGAGTTCCGAGGGGAATCTCGGTCGTTCACTGCCGAGAGGAGGTCAACTGGAGTCCGTCCACCACCAGCAGGTCGGAGTGTGTGAGCGTGTGCACTAGGCGTCCTTTCGCGGCTTGCGGGTGAAGATCCAGTCGTCGTCCACCCCGGCGGCGACGTCTTCGGCCCGTGGGGCTCCCGAGTAGAGGGTCACCCGGAGCCAGTCGGTCGATTGCGGCATGTAGTTGTCCATCCCGTACATCGCCAGCTGGAAGCGCTGCAGATTCAGGGGCAGGAAGTTCCGGGCGAGCAGGTTGTCGTGGGCCTCCGCGTACGGGACGCCGGTGAGCGTCTGCACGCGGGCGACGATGCCGCGGTGCCGCGGATGTTCGACGAGAAACGCGGCGACCGTGGTCTCGTCGCGGGCGGACGCCAGATCGCGTTCCAGGGCGGTCACGGATCGGGCGACATCGATCGGATGCTCGACGTGCTCGCCCGGATCGACACCGCGGCGTCCCCGGCGCGGCTCCTCCTTGTACTCGGACGAGAACCAGAAATGGGCCTGCTCGTCGGGATCGTCGAAGTCGAACCGCTGCACCCACGCGTAACGGTCCCGGAGGACGGCGCGGAGTTCGGCGCAGGTCTGCGCCGGTTCGACGGCCAGCCGCTGATCGCAGCACAGCAATTCATCGACCTCGGTGTCGAGTTCCGGATGGACCTCGACGATCACGGAGTCCATCACTCCGCGGGCCTCCGCGCCGATCGACGCGGCCCGGTCGTGCAGCGCCCGCCAGGCGTGGTCGGTCGGCGTCCCGCCGACGGTCCCCGACCCGATGTACTCGGACAGCAGGTCCCGGAGCACGGCGAGTTGGGAGGCAAGCTCGCCGCAGGTGACAAAGGGCGCGGTCGACATGTCTGCTCGCTCGCCGAAGTAGAGCGTGGCACGGTCGAGCAGGTCACGGGCGCGGTGGATGCGCGGGCCGCCGGGTGCGGTCGTCTGCGCCAGCGCATGCGCGAGAGGCAGTTCGCGGGTGGCGCACCAGGCGTCGAGCACCTGCGGATGATTGACGACGTACGGCACCATGCCGAGACCGGTCGCATTGCCGAGCCCGAGGTAGCGTCGCCAGTCTCCGGACAGCCGCGCCGCCCGCGGGTTCCGGGCCCGGGCACAGTGCTCGACCAGGTCGTAGCTGAACTCACGCAGCAACCAGGCGGTCAGCATGTGTGCCCGGTACGGCTGTCGCAGGGGATGGTCGGCACCGAGCCGATCGAAATCTGCCAGCCCGAACTTCCCGTTGCTGTAGAACGCGGTGCTCCGCAGGATGTAGGCGGCGTCGCCCATCGTCTTTATGTCCGGTTGACCGCCCGCGGACAGGCGATCGGCGACGTAGTCGAAGAACCGTGCGCTGCGATTCGCCCGGGTCCAGATGAGGGTGCCGTCGTCCGCCCGGCCTTCTTCCTGACGCGGCACCTGCATTCGCAGTGCGCTCGAACGACTCTCGGTGAGCGGCCCCTCGATCAGGGCTGCGGTGACGTCCCAGGCCTTGGCGATGACGCGGTCGGTTCGGTCGCGCTCGGCGAGGGTCGTCGAGAACACGACGAATCTCACCTCCCGCGCGCCGATCCCGACGCGGTACACGACCTCGCCGCGGCCGTCGGCGTCGACGTCCCACCGCTCGCGTTCGACCCGCCAGTTCTCGGCGGCCGCGGTTCTGAGGAAGGACCGGGCGAAGCTGTGCCGGGTGTAGCGGGCGGCTCCCATGTCGGCCGGGTCCAGAACCTGTTCGGTGACCGGGCGGATGTCTGCGTCCGCCGCAGCAGTTCGGTCGGTCTCATGCCTCGCTCCTCGGTGTTCCGGTGCGGGAGTAGGCGATCTTGCTCCAGGTGAAGAACTCGGCGCTCGTCGCGGCATTCTGCTCACGGGGCGCCGGGAACGACGAATCCTTGAGTCCGCCGAAGGGAGCATGCAGTTCGGACCCGGTGTTGGGTGCGTTGACCTTGATCAGGCCGGCGTCGAGGTCCCGGATGCAGCGGCGGACGGCCCGCTCGTCGCACGTGAAGACCGCGGCGGTGAGACCGAACGACGTCGCGTTCGCGAGGTCGATGGCCTCGTCGAGGTCGCACGCACGCAAGACGAGGGTGACGGGACCGAACACCTCGTCCCGGCTGATGGTCAGCGCCGGCGTGCCGGCGAGCAGCGTCGGGGCCACGAAGGCCGCACCCGACGTGGGGAGTGGTGCAGACCCCAGCAGTTCCGCGCCCTCGGACAGCGCCTGGTCGATCGCGGCCGTCACTTCCTTTGCCGCGCGGGCGGAGACGAGCGGACCGATCTGCGACTCCGGGGCAAGCCCGTCGCCGACGACCAATTGCTCGACCCGTGCGACGAGTTCGGACACGAGGTCGTCATAGGCGTCGCCGACGGCGATGATCCTCCGCGTCGCCGTGCATTTCTGGCCACTGCTACCCATCGCCCCGGCGATCAGGACCGCCGCTGCTTCCCTCGGATCGACGTCGGGGAGCACGATTGCCGCGTTGTGCCCGCCGAGTTCCATCTGAACCTTCGCGCCGCGCGGAACCGCGGCGGCCTGGATCGACCTGCCCACCGGAACCGATCCGGTGAAGGTGACTCCCGAGATCTCCTCCCGCGCCACCAGTTCGGCGCCGATCGTCCCCGGGCCCAGGATCATGTTGACGACTCCGGCCGGAACACCCGCTGCGGCAAGGACTTCGGCGAAGGCTGCCGCGACCGCGACCGTGTCGCTGGCCGGTTTCCAGACCACCGTGTTGCCCCACAGCAGCGCCGGCGCCAGCTTCCACGCCGGAATCTGCAGCGGGAAGTTCCACGGGGTGATCGCGGCGACCACGCCGAGCGGTCGGCGGACCGTGCGGATCACCTCGTCGGGATGCGAGGAGGGGAACGTGGCGCCGTCGGCGTTGCGCGCCTGCGCCGCGTGGTAGTGCAGGGTCTCGACGGCGGCTCCCACCTCGGCCCGCGATTCGGGGAGCGTCTTTCCCTGCTCCCGGGTCATGAGTTCCGCGATCGCGTCGGCACGCTCGGCGAGGATCTCGGCCGCCCGGCGGAGGACGAGTCCGCGTGCGATGATTCCGCGGTCGTCCCACTCGCGGCGTGCCGACACCGCGGCAGCCACCGCCGCGTCGAGGAGCCGGCTGTCGGCCGGATGGTATTCCGCGACGACCGTCTCGTCGGCCGGGTTTGTCGTCGCTGCGACCGGACCGTCGCCGTCCACCCACTCGCCGCCGATCAGGTGGCGGAGACGGGTGTCCGTGTCTGGTGCGGTGAGATGGTGCTCCACTGCTGACTCCTCGAAGGGCTGGTAATTCGGTGCCCTCAACGCTAGGCCCGGCGACCACCGTGCAGAAGTACCTATTGTCAACCGACTGATAAGTTGCAAGTATCAATCGGGTGGAACTGCGGCAGCTTCGATACTTCGTCACGGTGGCCGAGGAGATGAACTTCAGGCGCGCCGCGGAACGCCTGCACATCGCGCAGCCCGCGCTCAGTCAGCAGATCAGCAAGTTCGAGAAAGAACTGCGCACCACCCTGTTCGAGCGGACGACGCGACGCGTCGAGCTCACCGACGCGGGTCGGGTACTCCTGGACGAGGGCAGGCGTGTCCTCGCGGAAGCCGATCACGCGCTCGCCGCGGTGGAACAGGTCGCGCACGGGGAGGTGGGGCTGCTCCGCATCGGTTTCGTCAGTTCCGCGGCGCTGCGGATCGTCCCCGCGACCATGCTGGCCCTGCAGAAGGAGTGGCCCGGAGTTCAGGTGGAGTTGTCCGAGTCGACGACCGACCGCCAGCTGTCGGCGATCGCGGACGGCATCCTCGACATCGGGCTGGTCCGCGAAGTCGACCGCGCGGACGGCATCGTGGTCCGGCCGCTGACCCGCGAGCCTCTGCTGGTGGCGATGCACTCGTCGCATCCCTTCGCCGCCCGGGAGTCGGTGCGGCTCGTGGAATTGCGCGACGAACGGTTCCTCACGTTTCCGCGCGGCCAGGTGTCACGACTGTACGACCACATCGCCGCCCTGTGCCATCACGCGGGCTTCCGGCTGGAGGCCGCGCAGGAGGCCGTCCAGTTTCCCACCCTCCTCGGGTTGGTGGCGGCGAACACCGGAGTCACCATCGTTCCGGCCAGCCTCCGGGCCCTGCACCTCCCGGACCTGCGGTACGTCGCACTCTCCGACGCGCAGGCGGTATCGACGGTGTCGGTCGCGTATCGCGCCGACCGGCAACAGATCCCGGCGATCCGGCACTTCCTCGACGTGGCGACCGCGCTCGACCTGTCCTAGCGTCCAGGACAGTCGGGCGTCCGGGGTCGTCGGGGCGGCTACTCGACGTCGAAGTCGTTCGACGTCCCGGTGAACGAGGTGACCGCTCCCGCCGCGTTCCGGCTGTCGCCGCAGTGCTGCACCCGGTATCGGCCTGCGGGCGTTCCGGGCGGAACGTCCCACGTGATGCGCGCGACCGACCGGTGGGGCTCGGTGCGTGTCCAGTGGTACTTGGTCGACCAGTCGCCGTCGTCGGCGTGCCGGAGCCAGTGGTCTCCGCTCAGGCGCTGGATCTCGAAGAACGTTCCCCCACGGCGCGGGTTGTTGCGCGGGTGTCCGGTGACGAACTCGACGGTGACCTGTTGGCCCGGAGCTATTTTCGCGGCCGGCTGGGTGAGTATGTCGCCGAAGGCGCGGCCGGCGGGTGGCTCGTCGTGGTCGATGCCGGGACCGAAATACGGCTGGAACTGCGACAGGTCGCGAGGTGCCGGGCCGCGCGGGACGTCGCTGCCGGAGTAGCCCATCATCCCGACGTCGGCGACCGGCCCGGTGGCGTCGGAAATGCCGACGCCGACCAGGAATTCGCCGGAGTCAGGGCCGCGCCCACGAGCACGCTGCGTCGTGTGATCTGCACTACCGGTCGTCCTTTCGGCGGCAACCCCACGTGAGTGACAAAGCGTGCCGGGGCACACTTTGCCACTCACCTGCGGGTCAGGCGGGCTGCGCGTCCCCGAACGTCATCTTCAGTTCGGGAATCGACGACGTGAGGAGCGCCCGCTTCGGAAGTCCCAGCGACCGCAGTTCGTCGGCGATCGGATGGCTGCCCAGTTTCAGTTCCGCGCCTCCCGGCCGGGAGCGGACGCCGGTCGGGCTCATGTCCCAGGTGGTGAACCGGGTGAGTCCGTCGAGGTGCGAATAGGCGGCGAGCGACGCACTCGCGCCCGAACCCGGCACCGGAATTCCCTGTTTGACACTCAACTGGGCGATCAGCCGACCGCCCTGGCTCACCGACCCACGTTTGACGGAGCCGGAGTGGTCGACGTCGAAATGGGCGAGGACCTTCGGGAAGCCCCAAATGCCGCGGCCGGCGGCCAGGGTGAAGTCGCCGTCGACCGGCAAGTGGTGGATCAGCGCCCCGGCCCGGCCCCGGGCCAGCGCCTTCAGATCCTGCGGGACCGAGGTCCCGGCGGCCCGGTGGTCGCGGACGAGGAACGACACCCCGAATTCGTTGTACGGGCCGAGGTCGCCGTCCACGTAGTCGACGAACACCAGGACGCACACGCCGCGCCCGGGCCGGAACTGCAGGATCTCCAGTCCGGTGTAGTCGATCAGCGACTGGGCCGCGGCGGTCGACACCGAATACATCGCCGTGAACGCCGACGCCGCCCGGATCTCCACGGGCATGTCGACCTGCTTGCCCAGAACCTGATGCGACGTCACGGCGCGACCACCCCGCGCAGGCCGTCGGCGCCGAACATGGGCTCGAACATCGACCCGAAGTCGGGGCCGCGCCGCAGCATCTGCCCGCCGTCGACGTTGATGATCTGACCCGTGATCCAGGTGGAGTCGGGGCCGAGGAGGAACTTGGCGAGCGCGGCGATGTCGGTGACCTCGCCGACCCGCGAGATCGGGGTGTTGGCCAGGTAGTCGTCCAGGACGGGTCCGCCGTCGGTGATGAGCGCGACGAGGTCGGTGCGGGTGAGTCCGGGGCGGATGCAGTTGACGCGGACGTTGCTGGCCCCGAGTTCGTCGGCGGCGAGTCGCGTCAGGTTGTCGACGCCCGCCTTCGACGGGCCGTACGCGCCGAACCAGCGGTGGGTGTTGCTGCTCGCGATCGAGGAGATGGTGACGATGGAACCGCCGCCCCCGGCGACCAGTGCCCGGGCGGAATGCTTGATCGTCAGCATCGTGCCGGTGACATTGAGATCGACGGTTCTGCGCCAGGCGTCGACGTCGAGTTGGGTCACGGGCCCCACCGTCTCGTTGCCGCCCGCGCAGGTGACGACGCCGTCGAGTTGCCCGGTGCGCTCGCTCGCCTTCGTGACCGCGCGGACGACGTCGTCCTCGTTCGTGACGTCGGCGGTCACCGCGTCGACCGTCCCCGTCGGGTTGTCGGCGCTGATCTGCTCCGCCGCGCGTGCCAGCTTCTCCTCGTTCCGACCGCAGATCGTGACGTGGACGCCCTCGGCGGCCAGTGCGGTGGCGATGCCCAGTCCGATGCCACTGCCGCCGCCGGTGACGAGCACGGACGTCTTCGCGAGCCCGCTGCTGCCGTCGTTGGTAACCACGCACACCTCCAGGTAATAGAACTCGTGTCAATTCTCGAGCCGTGGATCTGTGAAAACTGCCGCTATACCTCTGCGTCATAGTAGGAACACGTTCTATTATCGGGGCACGAACGGCGGGATTCAATGCGGAGGAGCGTCTCGATGACGGACAGGCCGGAATTCGATCTCATCGACGGACGGTTCTACTCGGGCGAACTCGGCGACCCCCGGCAGGCATACGCCTGGATGCGCGCCCACGAACCGGTGTACCGGACAGGCGGCATTCTCGGCGCCGCGTCGTACGAGGCCGTCCTGGCCGCCGAACGCGATCCGGAGTTGTTCTCGAACGCGGGCGGAATCCGGCCCGGGGTGGGCCCGCTGCCCCAGATGATCGACATGGACGACCCCCAGCACCTGCAGCATCGCCGACTCGTCAACGCCGGCTTCACCCGCAAACAGGTGGAGGCGAAGGTCGGCCGGATCCGCGAGATCTGCGACCACCTCATCGACGCCGCGTGCGGCAAGGAGGAAGTGGACTTCGTGCGCGATCTGGCGGCGCCGCTGCCCATGGCCGTCGTCGGCGACATGCTCGGCGTGCGCCCCCAGGAACGCGACCTGTTCCTGCAGTGGTCCGACGACCTGATGAATGCGCTCGGCAGCAACGCCACCCCGGAAGGACTGCAGGCACAGGCCAACGCCTACCTCGCGTTCAACGAATTCACGCTCCGCACCATCGAGGAACGGCGGCAGAACCCGACGGACGACCTCACCAGCAACCTCGTGCACAGCGAGATCGACGGGCACCGGCTGAGCGACGCGGACATCGTCGGCGAAACCCTGCTGATCCTCATCGGCGGCGACGAGACCACCCGGCACGTCCTCAGCGGCGGCATGGAACAACTGCTGCGCCACCCCGAACAGCAGGCGCGTCTCGTGAACGACCCCGACGGCATCCCGACGGCGGTCGAGGAGATGCTGCGCTGGTCGTCGCCGATCAAGAACATGTGCCGCACCGTCACCCGCGACGTCGACTTCTTCGGAACCGCCCTCCGCGAGGGCGAGAAGATGATGCTGCTGTTCGAATCCGCCAACTTCGACGAGGCGGTATTCCACAACCCCGACGTGTTCGACATCGGACGGTCCCCGAACCCGCACGTCGCATTCGGCTTCGGCACCCACTTTTGCCTCGGCAACCAACTCGCCCGGCTCGAAGCGAAGATCATGTTCGAGCAACTGCTGTCGCGGCTACCCGACATGATGCTCGTCGACGACACCCCGCTGCGGCGTCGTCCTGCCAACTTCGTGTCCGGGCTCGAGGAGATGCCGGTCAAGCTGTAGGCGCTTCGCGCCCGTGCGTGGTTGAGGAGTCTCTGGACTCGCTAACCGCGCACGGGCGCGAAGCGCCTATTCCGGGGCGCCGATGTTCAACTCGTCCGGGTGGGCTCCGACGCGGGCGCCGTCGTCCATCGTCTCGATCTCGCTGAGGTCCTGCTCGCTGAGTTCGAAATCGAACACGTCGATGTTCTCGCGGATCCGCGACTCGTGGACCGACTTGGGGATGACGATCAGCCCGCTCTGCAGATGCCAGCGGATCAGCACCTGGGCAGGGCTCTTACTGTGCCGGTCGCCGATGCGCGTGATGATCGGATCGGTGAGCAGGACGTTCGGCTTCGAGTCGTCGCCCCACCCCGAGTTGCTGGTGCCGCCGAGCGGGCTCCACGATTCGACGGCGATGCCGTGCTCGACCGCGTACGTCCGGATCTCCTGCTGGGCCAGATGCGGGTGCAACTCCACCTGGTCGACCGCCGGGACGACGCCGCCCCGGTCGATCAGCAACTGCAGGTGGCGCGGTTCGAAATTGCACACACCGATCGCCTTCGCGCGCCCGGACTCGGCGATCTTCTCCAGCGCGTCCCACGTGCGGAGGATGCGGTCGTCGTCCTGCAGCGGCCAATGGATCAGGTACAGGTCGACGTAGTCGACACCGAGACGTCCGAGGCTGGCGTCGAACGCTTTCAGCGCTGGCTCGTAGCCCTGGTCCGAGTTCCACAACTTGGTGGTGAGGAAGATGTCCTCGCGCGGGACTCCCGAGTTCGCGATGCCGCGGCCGACCCCCTCCTCGTTGCCGTACGCGGCGGCCGTGTCGATGTGCCGGTAGCCCGCCTCGTCCAGGGCGAACCCGACGGCGTGTTCGGTCTCGTCGTTGTCGGCCTGCCAGACCCCCAAGCCGAGCTGGGGGACGATGGTTCCGGAATTCAGCACGATGCTGGGTACTCGAGGACTCATGCTGTCCAGGCTATCGACTGCGATGGGGTCGTGAGGGGTACATGCGCCGCCTGGCATCATGCGGAGGTGACCCGAATTCGGCTATTGGCGACGGACCTCGACGGCACCCTGCTGCGATCGGACCGCACGATCTCCCCGCGCACCGCGCAGGCGATGGAGGATGCCCGACGGTCGGGGGTCGAGGTGGTGTGGGCCACGGCCCGCGCCCGGCATTCGGTGCACGAACTCGCGCAGTCGTGCGGATTCCGCGGCAAGGCGATCTGCGCGAACGGTGCGGTCGTCCTCGACCTGGCCGACGGCACCCCGGTGATCACGGCGACGACGACCATCGCGATGGCGTCGGCCGCCGCGGCAATGGACCGGGTGCGGACGCTGATGCCCGGTGTCGTATTCGCGAACATCGGCCCGACGCGCTTCGTCGCCGAACCGGCGTACGCGGCACTGTGCGAGTTCGCCGACCACCACCGGCATCCGCACGAGATGATGCTGTCGGAACTGCTGCCCGATATCGACGAGCCGATGGTGAAGATCGTCGCCCGGCACCCCGAGGTTCCCAGCGCGGACCTGTACCGCGCGGCGGTGGCCGCCGGCGTCGACGGCGTCGAACTGACGCACTCCGGTGCGCCGTACGTCGAGATGGCGGCGTCCGGTGTGTCCAAGGCGAGTGCGCTCGCCGAACTGTGCGCCGTCGACGGGATCTCGACGGACGAGGTCGCCGTCGCCGGGGACGCCATCAACGACGTCCCGATGCTGACATGGGCGGGCACGGCGCTGTGCCCGTCCAACGCGCTGCCCGAAGTTCTCGCCCTCGCCGACCACGTCCTGCCCAGCAACGACGAGGACGGGGTCGCCAGCTACCTGGAGGGGCTGCGCCCGTGAGTGGTTGACGAGTGCAGAGACTCGTGAACCACGCACGGGCGGCGGAGCCGCCTACAGTCCGGCGGCGGTAGCGAGCTCGGCGAGGTAGTCGCGCGGCTGCCCGAAGAGCTGTGCGCTCCCGTGCGCGCGTTTGAAGTACAACTGCGCGTCGTGCTCCCAGGTGATGGCGATGCCGCCGTGCAGCTGGATGGCCTCGGCCGCGACGTTCTGAAGCGCCTCCGAGCAGTACACCTTCGCGACGACGGCATCGTCGTGCGTCCCCGACAGCGCCGCCGCGTACGACATCGACCGGGCCGTCTCGACGAGCGCGTACATGTCGGCCATGCGGTGTTTCAGTGCCTGGAAGGATCCGATGGCGCGCCCGAACTGCTTGCGCGACTTCGCATATTCGACCGTCTGTTCCAGCGCCGCGGACGCCGCGCCGACCTGTTCCGCCGACAGCGCGACCAGCGCGACGGTGCGCAACTGGTCGACGAGGTCGGTGGGGGAGACGAGCCTTCGCGCCGCGACGCCGTCGAACACGACCTCCGACAGCGCGCGCGTCGGGTCCATCGCCGGGACGCGACGTTGGGTGACGCCGTCCGCCGCCGGGTCGACCTCGAACATGCCTTCGGATGTGAGGACCAGCAGCACGTCCGCGACGTCACCGCCGAGGACGTACGACGCCGTCCCCGACAGCGTCTCGCCCGACGCGGTGACGCCGAAACCGGACCACCCGTCCGGGCCCGCCCAGCACAGCGCGGCCACCGAGCCTGCCGAGATGCCGGGAAGCAGCCGGGCGCACGCGTCGTCGTCCCCCGACAACACCAGCGCCTGCGCGGCCAGCACCGCGCTGCCGAGCATCGGCGACGGCGTCAGCGTGCGGCCCAGCTCTTCCTGCACCACATGGACTTCCAGCAGCGATGCCCCGACGCCGTCGTACTTCTCCGGGATGGCGAGCGCGGCGACACCGATCTGCTCGCACAACTTGGACCACAGCGCGTCGTCGTAGCCGTGCCCGGTGGTGATCGCCCGGCGGACGGCGGCGGAGTCGGAGTGCTTGCCGAGCAGGTCCCGGACCGACGACCGGAGCGCGGCGCGTTCCTCGTTGTCGAAACTCATGATGCCTCCACGAGCGAATCGACGACACGACCGCGGTGGAAGTCCGGTGTGCCCCAAGCGGACACGAGCGCGCGGACCTTCGTCAGCCATAACGACAGATCGTGCTCCTGCGTGTACCCGATGGCGCCGTGCACCTGGAGCGCCACCCGCGCCGCCCGGTACGCGGCATCTCCGCACGCCACCTTCGCGGCCGACACGTCCCGGGAACTGTCTGCGGAGCCGTCCCGCACGGCCAGCGCCGCACCGTGCAGAAGCGGCCGCGACATCTCCAGCCCGACAGCCACTTCCGCCAGGTGATGTTTGATGGCCTGAAACTGTCCGATCGGCTTGCCGAACTGCTTGCGCTGCTTGGCGTAGTCGGTGGTGACGTCGAGCAGGGTCTGGCCGAGTCCCTGCAGTTGGGCCGCGGTCGCGAGGGCGCCGAGGTCGAACGCGGGCCCGAAGTCCACGTCACCGAGGGTCTCGCCGGCGGTCAGCGGGAACAGCCGCCGAGACTGATCCACCGAGTTCTGCACCGCACCGGCCTGTCCGAGAGACAGGGTGGCACCGTCGACGAGCAGGACCAGATCGGCCGAGTCCGCGTCCACCGCGAACGGCACGTGCGGGCCGGCGGCGACTGTGGCGAGCAAACCGGAAGCCAACGCCGACAGCCGGTCCGATGACACCTGCGCGAGCAGGGCCGGCGCGACGGCGACGGTCTCGGCCACCGGGCCGGGGACCGCGTGGCGTCCGAGTTGTTCGACGGCCACCACGAGGTCGACGGCGTCGGCGCCGAGGCCGTCGTGTTCCTCGGACACCAGCAATCCGTTCACGCCCGTCTCGGCGAGGCGCTGCCACACCTTCAGACCGGGGCCGGTGTCGCCGGTGTTCCACGACCGGATCACCGCCGGCATGTCGGCCTTCGACAGCAGTGCGTCGATGCTGGACGCGAAGTCCTGATGGGAGGAGTCGAGTGTGAATCTCATCGATCCGCCTTCGGTAGGCCGAGCAGGCGCTCGGCGATCACGTTCTTCTGAATCTCGTTGGTGCCGGCGTAGATCGGGCCGGAAAGGGAGAACAGGTAGCCGTCCGTCCAGTTGTCGGCGAGCTCCGCCGAGGCGCCCTGCAGCTCGAGCGCAGTCTCGTGCGTGGTGATGTCCCACTCCGACCAGAACACCTTGTTGATCGACGACTCGGCCCCGAGTTGGCCGCCGTCCGCGAGCCGGGTGACGGTGCCGAATGTATTCAGCTGGTACGCGCGGGCACCGATCCAGGCGTCGGCGACCCGGTCGCGCAGCGCGGTGTCGTCGGTGCGTCCGGAGGTCTCGAACAGCGCGATCAGCCGGTCCACCGTGGCAAGGAACCGTCCCGGGCTGCGCAGCGACAGCCCACGTTCGTTGGACGCGGTGCTCATCGCGACCCGCCAGCCCTCGTTCACACCGCCGATCACTCCCGACTCGCCGGGGTTCGCGGCGTCGTCCGGCACGAAGACGTCCTCGAGGAAGATCTCCGCGAACCCGGGTTCGCCGTCCAGCTGATCGATCGGGCGGACGGTGACACCCTGTGACCGCAGGTCGAACATGAAGTACGTGATGCCCTTGTGCCGCTGGGCGTCCGGGTCGGACCGGAACAGCCCGAAACCCCAGTCAGCAAAGCTCGCGCGGGAGCTCCACGTCTTCTGCCCGTTCAGCACCCAGCCGCCGTCGACACGGCGGGCGGTGGAGCGGAGCGACGCGAGATCACTGCCCGACTCCGGTTCCGACCAGGCCTGCGCCCAGATGTCGTCGGCGCGGGCCATCCTCGGCATGATGCGGGCCAGCTGCTCGGCGTTCGCGTGCTCGAACAGCGTCGGGGCGAGCAGGAAGATGCCGTTCTGGCTGACGCGTCCGGGTGCACCGGAGCGGTAGTACTCCTCCTCGAACACCACCCATTCCAGCAGCGACGCGTCGCGTCCGCCCAGTTCCTCCGGCCACGACACCACGGACAGCCGGGCGTCGGCGAGAGTGCGTTCCCACTCGCGGTGCGCCTCGAAACCCTCCGCGGTGTCCATCGACGGTAGCGGCTCGGCGGGAACGTTGTCGCGCAGAAAGGTTCGCACCTCCTCGCGGAAGGCGACGGTGGCGTCGTCGAACTCGAGATCCACTTACTTGGCTCCTTCGTTCGAGTTGCGGGCGCTGGCGGCCATCGACTTGGCGTCCATGCCGCCGAGCGGATCGGTGTCGATCTCCGCATTGTGCGCGTGCGCGAAGTGGTGGAGGCCGAAGACGGAGTCCATGCCGTTCCGCATGCCCATCTGGTCTTCGCACTGGTTGACGGCCTTCTTGGTGAGCGCGAGACCGAACCGGGGCATCGCGGCGATGCGGCCGGCGATCGCCAGGGTCTCCGTCTCGAGGTCCTCGCGCGGCACGACGCGGTTGACCATGCCCACCTCGTACGCGCGCTGCGCGGTGAACCGGTCGCCGGTGAAGAGGATCTCCTTCGCGAACCGCGGTCCCAGCATCCACGGGTGCGCGAAGTACTCGACCCCGGGAATGCCCATACGTACGACCGGATCGGAGAAGAAGGCGTCGTCCGACGCGACGATCAGGTCGCACACCCACGCCAGCATCAGACCGCCGGCGATGCAGGCGCCCTGGATCATCGCGATGGTCGGCTTCGGGATCTCGCGCCAGCGACGGCACATCCCGAGATACACCTCCATCTCGCGGGCGTAGCGCTGGTCGCCGCCGGGCTTGTCGACGTGGTCCCACCACATCACGGCCTTGTTGTCGTAATGGACGTGATGGTCGCGGCCCGGGGTGCCGATGTCGTGCCCGGCGCTGAAGTGCTTGCCGTTGCCTGCGAGGACGATCACCTTCACGTCGTCGTCCTCGACGGCCCGCTCGAACGCGGCGTCGAGCGCGTACGTCATCACCGAGTTCTGGGCGTTGCGGTAATCGGGGCGGTTGAGCGTCACGAATGCGACACCGTCGCGCACGTCGTAGGTGACGACGTCACCCTCGTCCGGAACCGTCATTTCTTCTCCTCACGCAGAACGTTTTTCATGACCTTCCCGGAGGGGTTCCGGGGGAGGGAGTCGACGAAGCGCACCGAGCGGGGCACCTTGAAGTTGGCGAGGCGCTCCTTGCAGAACGCGATCACGTCGGCCTCGGCGAGCGCGGTACCCGCCTTCGCCACGACGAACGCGCGCCCGACCTCGCCCATCCGCTGGTCGGAAACACCGATGACGGCAGACTCCGCGACACCGTCGAGCCTGGCAAGGGCGTTCTCCACCTCAGCGGGATACACATTGAACCCGCCGGAGATGTACATGTCCTTGAGACGGTCGGTGATGTCGACGTATCCGCGGTCGTCGAGGGTGCCGACATCGCCGGTGTGCAGCCAGCCGTCCGCGTCGATGGTCTTGGCGGTGGCCTCCGGGTCGTCGAGGTAACCGAGCATCACGTTCTCACCGCGCACCAGGATCTCGCCGTGATCGCCGATCCGAACCTCCATCCCGGGGATCGCGCGACCGGACGTGGTCGAGACGGTCACCGGGTCGTCGTCGGTCCGGCACATCGTGACCACCACGGCCTCGGTCTGGCCGTAGGCGGTGAGGACGGCGTCGAAGCTGAGTTCCGACTGCATGCGTTCCACCAGGGCGACGGGCACCGCGGCCGCGCCGGTGATCGCGACCCGCAGGCTGGACAGGTCGTACTTCGGGCGGTCGGGGTGGTCGAGGATCGACTGGAAGATCGTGGGGGCGCCGGGCAGCACCGTGATCTGCTCGTCGTGCACGGTCGCCATCACCTTGGGGACGTCGAACACGGCCATCGGCACGACGGTGACCCCGTTCAGCAGGCATACCAGGAACCCGGCCTTGTAGCCGAAGGTGTGGAAGAACGGGTTGATGATGAGGTAGTTGTCGTCCGACGTCACCTCCGCGCACTCACCCCACGCCCGGGCGATCCCCACCGACTGCCGGTGCGCGCTCATCACCCCCTTGCTCCGGCCCGTGGTGCCCGACGTGAACATGACATCGGAGACGTCGTCGGGGGAGACGCCGACCGCGCGGGCGTCGGCCTCGGCGCGGGTGTCCTCGTCGGCGAGGGCGAGGAAGTCGTCGAAGTCGACGACACCCGGGGTCGGGGCGTCGCCGCCGTCGACGGGCACGCGGACGACCGTCGGCAGGTCGAGGGTGCTCGACTCGTTGCGCAGCGACGCGTACCGGTCGGTGCCGAGGAAGTTGCCCGCGACGACGAGTGCGGTCGTCTTGGTGCGCTCGAGGATGTCGAGGGTCTCCGGTGCGGTGTACCGGGTGTTGATCGGGACGAGCGTCGCGCCGGCGTAGTGGATGCCGAGCGCGGCGACCACCCAGTGATACGTGTTGGGCGACCACACCGCGACGTGGTCGCCGGGCCGCACGTCCTGCGAGCAGAGTGCGGCGGCGAAATCGCGGACACGGTCGTGCAGTTGTGTGAAGGTCAGACGGACGTCGCCGTCGGACACCGCCGGAAGCTCGCCGTATGCACGCGCGGCGTGGATGACGGCGGACGGGATGGTTCTCGGATGTTCGGTCACTGGGCTCCCTACCTACCTAGCAAGTGCTTGGTAGGTTATCTTACAGACGTGGACCAGAGCGAGAGCCCGGACGGGCTGATCACCGACGACGACTTCGCCGAGAGCGTCAGAACGTGGCTGAAAAACAATCTGACCGGCGACTTCGCCCGGCTGAAGGGCAAGGGCGGCCCCGGTAGCGAGCACGAGTTCTTCGAGGAACGGCTCGCCTGGGACCGGCACCTGGCGGCCGCCGGATGGACGTGCCTCGGCTGGCCGAAGGAATACGGCGGGCGCGGAGCGACGCTGGCTCAGCAGGTCGTGTTCCACGAGGAATACGCGAAGGCAGGGGCACCGGCACGCGTCAGTCACGTCGGCGAGGAATTGCTCGGACCGACGCTCATCGCGTTCGGCACCGAGGAGCAGAAACGACGCTTCCTGCCGGGGATCAACACCGTCACCGAACTGTGGGCGCAGGGCTACTCCGAGCCCGGTGCCGGCTCCGACCTCGCCAACGTCGCGACCACCGCACGACTCGACGGCGACAAGTGGGTGATCAACGGCCAGAAGGTGTGGACGTCGCTCGCGCACGTCGCGCAGTGGGCGTTCGTGCTGTGCCGCACGGAACCCGGGTCGAAGCGGCACCAGGGGCTGAGCTTCCTGCTCGTGCCTCTGGACCAGCCCGGCGTCACCGTCCGGCCCATCCAGCAACTCACCGGCACGTCCGAGTTCAACGAGGTGTTCTTCGACGACGCCGTCACCGACGCCGATCTGGTGGTCGGGGAACCCGGCGACGGCTGGCGGGTCGCGATGGGGCTGCTCACCTTCGAACGCGGCGTGTCCACGCTCGGGCAGCAGATCGGATTCGCCCGCGAACTGCAGGGCGTCGTCGACCTCGCGAAAACCACCGGCGCAGCGTCCGACCCGAACATTCGCGAGAAGATCGCCCGCGCCTGGGTGGGGCTGCGCGTGATGCGCGCCCACGCCCTGCGGACCCTCGAGGCCGTCGACGCCGGAACGTCCGGGCCCGAGGCGTCCGTCGCGAAACTGCTGTGGGCCAACTGGCACCGCGACCTCGGACAGCTGGCGATGGAGGTGCAGGGTGCGTCGTCGCTCCTCGCCCCCGTCGACCCGACGTCCGACATCACCGATCCCGAACATCTCGAACTCGGCGAATGGCAGCGGCTGTTCCTGTTCACCCGCGCCGACACCATCTATGGCGGATCCAACGAGATCCAGCGCAACATCATCTCCGAGCGCGTGCTCGGACTCCCCCGAGAGGCACGACCGTGACAAAACCCGCACCGCTCGCCACCGCACCCGTCGAGACGCCGGGCCACGACCTGCTGAAAGGAAAGAAGGTCGTCGTCACCGCCGCCGCGGGCACCGGCATCGGCTACGCGTCCGCGCGACGTGCCCTGCTCGAGGGCGCCGACGTGCTGGTGTCCGACTGGCACGAACGACGGCTCCGCGAGACCCAGGAGAAGCTCGCCGCCGAGTTTCCCGGGCAGGCCGTCGAGGCGCTGACGTGCGACGTGTCGAGTACCGAACAGGTGGACGCCCTGATTTCCGGGGCGGCCGACGCCCTCGGCCGGATCGACGTCCTCGTCAACAACGCCGGACTCGGCGGTGAGACGCCGCTCGTCGACATGACCGACGAGGAGTGGGACCGCGTCCTCGACATCACCCTGAACGGCACGTTCCGCGCCACCCGCGCGGCGCTGCGCTACTTCAAGGGCGTCGAGCACAACGGAGTGCTCGTCAACAACGCGTCCGTCCTCGGCTGGCGGGCGCAGCACTCGCAGGCCCACTACGCGGCGGCGAAGGCCGGCGTCATGGCGCTCACCCGTTGCAGCGCGATCGAGGCCGCCGAATACGGGGTCCGGATCAACGCCGTCGCACCGTCCATCGCCCGGCACGCCTTCCTCGCCAAGGTCACCAGCGAGGAACTCCTCGACAAACTGGCATCCGACGAGGCCTTCGGCCGCGCCGCCGAGGTGTGGGAAATCGCCGCCACCATCGCCATGCTCGCCAGCGACTACACCACCTACCTCACCGGCGAGGTCGTGTCGATCTCGTCGCAGAGGGCGTAGCCGCCCCGTGCGCCTTTTTGGTAGCTCCGACAACCAGAAAGGCGCACGGGGCCGGAGTACCTAGCAAGCGCTTGGTTGATAGGATGTGACGATGACTCCACCCCTCGACGACACGACCGGCAAGACCGGACGCAGGGCCGAACTCCTCGACATCGCGGCCACCCTCTTCGCCGAACGCGGCCTGCGGGCCACCACCGTGCGCGACATCGCCGACGCCGCGGGCATCCTGTCGGGCAGCCTGTACCACCACTTCGACTCCAAGGAGTCGATGGTCGACGAAATCCTACGGGGCTTCCTCGACGACCTGTTCGGCAAGTACCGCGAGATCGTCGCATCCGGACTCGACAGTCGCGCGACCCTCGAAGCGCTGGTCACTACGTCCTACGAGGCGATCGACGCGTCGCATTCGGCGGTCGCGATCTACCAGGACGAGGTGAAGCATCTCGTCGCCAACGAGCGCTTCACGTACCTGTCCGAACTGAACACCGAATTCCGCGACCTGTGGATGGGTGTGCTCGAGGCGGGGGTGAAGGACGGCAGCTTCCGGGCCGACATCGACGTCGAACTCGCCTTCCGTTTCCTCCGCGACACCGCCTGGGTCGCCGTCCGCTGGTACCGGCCCGGCGGTTCCGTCACGGTCGACACCGTGGCCAAGCAATACCTCTCGATCGTCCTGGACGGACTCGCGAGTCCCCAACACTGACTAGGAGTTTCACATGACCGAGGCCTACATCGTCGACGCCGTTCGCACCCCGATCGGCAAGAAGAACGGTGGCCTGTCCGGCGTGCATCCCGCCGACCTGGGTGCGCACGTCATCAAGGCCGTCGTCGAGCGCACGGGCATCGACCCGGCCGGTGTCGACGACGTCGTCTTCGGTTGTGTCGACGCGATCGGCGGACAGGCAGGCAACATCGCCCGCACCGCGTGGCTCGCCGCCGGCTACCCGGAAGAGGTCCCGGGGGTCACGGTCGACCGGCAGTGCGGGTCGAGCCAGCAGGCCGTCCACTTCGGTGCGCAGGCGATCCTCAGCGGCACCGCCGACCTGATCGTCGCGGGCGGTGTGCAGAACATGAGCCAGATCCCGATCGCGTCGGCGATGGTGGTCGGGCAGCAGTACGGATTCGACACCCCGTTCGGCGGATCGACGGGCTGGGCCGAGCGCTACGGCGACCAGGAGGTGTCGCAGTTCCACGGCGCCGAACTGATCGCGGACAAGTGGGACATAAGCCGCGAGGCACTCGAACGCTGGGCGCTGCAGAGCCACGAGCGGGCGCGGACCGCCATCGCCGAGGGTCGCTTCGACCGCGAGATCGTGCCGGTGGGCGACTTCACCACCGACGAGGGTCCGCGCGAGACCAGCCTCGAGAAGATGGCCGCCCTGAAGACCCTCACCGACGGCGGACGTCTCACGGCCGCGGTCGCGAGCCAGATCTCCGACGGTGCGAGCGCGGTGCTGCTGGCCTCACCGGAAGCGGTCGAGCGGTACGGCCTGACGCCCCGCGCCCGCATCCACCACCTCAGCGCCCGCGGCGCCGACCCGATCTTCATGCTCAGCGCGCCGATCCCCGCGACCCGCTACGCGCTGGAGAAGACCGGCCTGAGCATCGACGACATCGACCTGGTCGAGATCAACGAGGCCTTCGCGCCGGTGGTCCTCGCGTGGCTCGCGGAGATCGGCGCCGACCCGGCGAAGGTCAACGTCAACGGCGGCGCGATCGCCCTCGGCCACCCACTCGGCGCGACCGGCACCAAGCTGATGGCGACGCTCCTCAACGAACTCGAACGCACCGGCGGCCGCTACGGTCTGCAGACCATCTGCGAAGGCGGCGGCACCGCGAACGTCACCATCATCGAACGCCTGTGAGTACTTCTTAACCGCCGGCGGTTAACAAGTACTCACGGGTGCGAAGCGCTACGCTCGAACAGGATAGTGACGAGTCCTGAACGGGGCCGTGATGCACGAATTGGCAATCACCCAGAGCGTCGTCGACGCCGTCTGCGAGACCGCTGCGGGACGGACGGTCCACAGCGTGCGGGTGCAGGTGGGGGCGCTGACTGCGGTAGTCGCCGATTCGATGCAGTTCTGTTTCGAACTGGTCACCGAAGGGACCGTCGCGCACGGTGCCCGTCTCGACATCGACCACACGCCGGGCGGTGCGCACTGCCGTGAATGCGGCGACGACTTCGTGCTCACGGACCTGGTGTTGCTGTGCCCGTGCGGAAGTGCGGACGTAGAGGTCACGTCGGGTCGGGAACTACGAATCCTCTCGATGGAAGTGAGCTGACGCAAATGTGTGCCACCTGTGGATGCGGAGACGAGACGGGGACCAGGATCACGGTGCCCCACGAGCACCCCCACGACCACGAGCACCCGCACGACCACGCACACGAGCACACCCACGAACACCCCCACGACGAGCACCCACACACTCACGAACACGCGACCGAGACGGTCACCCTCGAACAGAAGGTGCTGGCGAAGAACGACCTCACGGCCGAGCGCAACCGGGGCTGGCTGGCGGGGCGCGGGGTACTCGCCCTCAACGTGATGAGTTCGCCCGGGTCCGGGAAGACGACGCTGCTCGAACGCACCATCGCCGACATCGGTGGGCAGCGTCGGGTCTCGGTGGTGGAGGGCGACCAGGAGACGATGCTCGACGCCAACCGCATCAAGGCGACGGGATGTGCTGTGGTGCAGGTGAACACGGGCGCCGGGTGTCATCTCGACGCCGAGATGATGCGGGACGCGCTGACCGCCCTGGACCCCGAGCCGAATTCGCTGCTGTTCATCGAGAACGTGGGGAATCTCGTCTGTCCGGCACTGTTCGATCTCGGTGAGAAGAGCCGGGTGGTGGTGATCTCGGTGACCGAGGGGACGGACAAGCCGCTGAAGTATCCGCACATGTTCGCGGCGGCGAACCTGGTGATCGTGAACAAGGCGGACCTGTTGCCGTACGTGGACTTCGACGTCGACCTCTGCACGAAGTACGCCCGGTCGGTGAACCCGGACCTGCAGATGATCACATTGTCGGCGACGACCGGTCAGGGCATTCGGCAGTGGTACGACTGGATCGCGAAGAAATGAAGCCACTACACGACGGGGCCGGACGACGCGGCGCGACGCGCCGGGGACCGTTGACATCCGCTCGGCGGCGGAGCTAAATAAATATCAGCGCCACGCAGGTGGGCCGACGGTCGACTCCGGTGGCGACAGGAGTTGTGTTCACTCCGGAAAGCGACCTGATATGCCGACACAGGAAGCAATCAACGCCGAGGACACCCTGATTCACGTGCTGTGGATCAATGCGGGACTCAGTTGCGACGGCGATTCGGTGGCCTTGACGGCTGCGACGCAGCCCAGTGTCGAGGAGATTGCCCTGGGGGCCCTGCCGGGCCTGCCCAAAGTGGCCGTGCACTGGCCGCTGATCGACTTCGACAACGGTCCGGAGGGCGGCGCCAACGACTTCCTGGAATGGTTCTGGAAGGCGGACCGCGGCGAACTCGAACCCTTCGTGCTGGTGGTGGAGGGTTCCATCCCGAACGAGCAACTTCACGACGAGGGTTACTGGTGCGGCTTCGGCAACAATCCCGAGACCGGTCAGCCGGTGACGACGAGTGAGTGGCTCGATCGTCTGGCTCCGAAGGCGACGGCGATCGTCGCGGCGGGCACGTGCGCGACGTACGGCGGCATCCACGCGATGGCGGGCAACCCGACCGGGGCGATGGGTGTTCCCGATTATCTCGGCTGGGACTGGAAGTCGAAGGCGGGCATTCCGATCGTCTGCGTTCCCGGTTGCCCGATCCAGCCGGACAATCTGTCGGAGACGTTGACGTATCTCCTCTACATGGCCACCGAGCAGGCGCCCATGATTCCGCTCGACGACGCGCTGCGTCCGCAATGGCTGTTCGGCGCCACGGTGCACGAGGGCTGCGACCGCGCCGGCTACTACGAGCAGGGTGATTTCGCCACCGAGTACGGCTCACCGAAGTGCATCGTGAAGCTGGGGTGCTGGGGTCCTGTCGTCAAGTGCAACGTCCCGAAGCGGGGCTGGATCAACGGTGTGGGTGGGTGCCCGAATGTGGGTGGTATCTGCATCGGGTGCACGATGCCGGGCTTCCCGGACAAGTTCATGCCGTTCATGGACGAACCGCCGGGCGGCAAACTCTCCACCACGGCGTCCGGACTGTACGGATCCGCCATTCGCAGTTTGCGCAGGATCACCAAGAACACGTTGGACAAAGAGCCGCACTGGCGCAGTCGCGGTACGAAACTGACCACGGGCGCGACACGCACCTGGTAGTCCCGCTCGGGGTCTCGGGCGGTGGTCCGCCGGCCTCGAACACTGAGAGGTACGTCGATGACAACGATCATTCCGGAACCTTCGCACAAGTCGGAATCCGACGGCCTGGTCGAGATGGCGTGGGATCCGATCACGCGCATCGTGGGTAGCCTGGGCATCTATACGAAGATCGACTTCAAGCAGAAGGAAGTCGTAGAGTGCCACAGCACTTCGTCGATCTTCCGCGGCTATTCGATTTTCATGAAGGGTAAGGACCCCCGCGACGCCCACTTCATCACGAGCCGGATCTGCGGCATCTGCGGTGACAACCACGCGACGTGTTCGTGCTACACCCAGAACATGGCCTACGGTGTGAAGCCTCCGAACATCGGCGAGTGGATCGTCAACCTCGGCGAGGCCGCGGAATACATGTTCGATCACAACATCTTTCAGGAGAACCTCGTCGGTGTGGACTTCTGCGAGAAGATGGTCTCCGAGACGAATCCGGGGGTGCTGGCGCAGGCCGAGAAGACCGAGGCGCCGCACGCCGGGGAGCACGGCTACAAGACCATCGCCGACATCATGCGGTCGCTGAACCCGTTCACCGGTGAGTTCTACCGGGAGGCGTTGCAGGTCAGCCGGTGGACCCGAGAGATGTTCTGTCTCATGGAGGGTCGGCACGTGCACCCGTCCACCCTGTACCCGGGTGGTGTGGGAACGGTCGCAACGATTCAGCTGATGACCGACTACACGACGCGTCTGATGCGCTACGTGGAGTTCATGAAGAAGGTCGTCCCCATGCACGACGACCTGTTCGACTTCTTCTACGAGGCGATGCCCGGCTACGAGAAGGTCGGCCTGCGCCGGACCCTCCTCGGCTGCTGGGGGTCGTTCCAGGATCCCGCGGTGTGCAACTTCTCCTACAAGGACATGGAGAAGTGGGGTCGGGCGATGTTCGTGACGCCCGGCGTCGTGGTGGACGGAAAACTGGTCACGACGTCGCTCGTCGACATCAACCTCGGTATCCGAATCCTTTTGGGCAGTTCGTATTACGACGACTGGACCGACCAGGAGATGTTCGTGAGGAACGATCCGCTCGGGAACCAGGTCGACCGCAGGCATCCGTGGAACCAGCACACCAACCCGCACCCGCAGAAACGCGACATGGAGGACAAGTACAGCTGGGTGATGTCGCCGCGGTGGTTCGACGGCACCGACCACCTCGCGCTGGACACCGGCGGCGGACCACTGGCCCGGCTCTGGAGTACCGCCCTCGCGGGCCTCGTCGACATCGGGTACGTGCAGTCGACCGGTCACAGCGTGAAGATCAACCTGCCGAAGACCGCGCTGAAGGGCCCGGTCGAGTTCGAATGGAAGATCCCGCAGTACGGCAGCAACACGATCGAGCGGGACCGGGCGCGGACCTACTTCCAGGCCTACGCGGCGGCGTGCGCGCTGCACTTCGCGGAGCAGGCGCTCGCCGAGATCCGGGCCGGGCACACGAAGACCTGGGAGAAGTTCGACGTCCCCGACGAGGGGATCGGCTGCGGCTTCACGGAGGCGGTGCGCGGAGTCCTGTCGCACCACATGGTGATTCGCGACGGCAAGATCGCGAACTATCACCCGTATCCGCCGACGCCGTGGAACGCCAACCCCCGCGACAGCTTCGGTACACCGGGGCCGTACGAGGACGCGGTGCAGGGCCAGCCGATCTTCGAGGAGAACGACCGGGAGCACTTCAAGGGCATCGACATCATGCGGACCGTCCGCAGTTTCGACCCCTGCCTGCCGTGCGGTGTGCACATGTATCTCGGTGAGGGAAAGACGCTGGAGAAGCTGCATTCGCCCACCCAGTCCGTGACCGGCGAGTGACGGGGTACGCATGGAGAGTGGCGGATCGGAGACGTGGGGGAGTGACGAAGTAGCAGACGACCCCGATCGGTGGCGGACAGCCGGCGAACGGATCGACAGCCTGTTGGACGCGAGTTCGACAGGTGGCTCGGTGGCCCGCGAGCGCGCCGAGCAATTGGTCCGGGAGGTGGTCGAACTCTACGGCGCCGGGTTGCAGCGTGTCCTCGACATCATCGGTGACCGCGACGACGACCTCGTAGAACGTCTCGCCGCCGACGAACTCGTGGCCAGCCTGCTCCTCGTGAACGGACTCCATCCGCACGATGTCGAGACGAGGGTTGCCTCCGCACTCGACAGCGTGCGCCCCTACCTGGGCTCCCACGGCGGTGACGTGGAATTGCTCGGCGTGGTGGACGGTGTGGTGCGGTTGCGGCTGACCGGCAGTTGTCAGAGCTGCCCGTCGTCTGCGGTGACGTTGGAACTCGCCGTCAAGGACGCCGTGCTGGCGGCCGCGCCGGAGACCGTGGACATCGAGGTGGTGGGCGCCACCCCGGCCGCCGGTTCCGGGCTGATCGCCGCGGAATCGCTGTTCTCCCATGTTCATCCGAACGGATTGGACGGGTCGAGCGGCACCGGGACGTGGGTGTCGGTGCCCGAACTCGAGGAACTGACACCCGGGGAGGTGGCCGGGTTCTCCGTCGCCGGGCTGCCGATCCTGGTGTGCCGGATCGGGGAGCAGTTGTTCGCCTACCGCGACCGGTGCGCCGCCTGCACCCACTCGCTGGCCGGGGCCACGCTGCAACGGAAGGCGGGAGGGCAGGTGGGGGACGCGGTGCTGCGCTGCCCGTCGTGCCGGGCGCATTTCGACCCGCGTCGCGCGGGCCTGCGCCTGGACGGCGACGCGGACGCCGAAACGCTCTCGCCGCTCCCGGTCCTCGTGCGCGACGGCGTCGTCTCCGTGGCCGTGCCCGCCGCGGAGGTGGCGTGATGAGCCCGTCGGGGAACGGGCTGCGCATCCTGCAGCGCATCGCGTCCGAGCGGCCCAAACCGGTGGTCGGGGAACGGTGCGACATGTGCGCCGTGCCGATCGCCGACGCCCACCAGCACGTCGTGAACGTGCAGGACCGGCAACTGATGTGCGTGTGCCGCGGGTGCTACCTGCTGTTCACCGACGAAAACGCCGAACTGCGCTTCCGGGCCGTGCCGGAACGCTACCTGTCGTTTCCGAACTTCGAACTCGCCCCCGGTCGCTGGGACGAACTGGAGATCCCCGTCGGGCTCGCGTTCGTGTTCCGGAATTCGCTGCTGGCCAAGACCGTCGCGTTCTATCCCGGTCCGGCGGGCGCGACCGAATCGGAACTGCCCCTCGACGCCTGGGACGGTGTGCTCGCGGTGAACCCCGCGCTCGGCCGGCTGTCCGCCGACACGGAAGCCCTGTTGCTGCGGGTCCCCGAACACGGCGAGGGCGACCCCGAGTGCTACCTCGTACCCATCGACGCCTGCTACCAGTTGGTGGGGCAGTTGCGGCAGGTGTGGCGGGGATTCGACGGCGGCCAGGACGCACGGCGGGTCATCGACACGTTCTTCGACGACGTGCGGGCGCGCAGTCGCGTCGCGAAGGAGCCGACGTGACCGAGTTGACGTTCCGTGTGGCGGACGTGTTTCCGGAACCGTTCGCGGTTGCGCCGAATCTGACTGCGCGGGTGGAGGTGACGGAGTCCAGCGATGCTGTCGTGCATGCGATGGCCGTCCGCTGCCAGGTCCGCATCGACCCGCAACGCCGCCGGTACACGGACGGCGAGGCGGAGGGCCTCCTCGATCTGTTCGGGCCCCGCGAGCGGTGGACGGCCACGCTCAAACCCTTCCAGTGGATGCAGACCAGCACCGTGGCCCAGGGGTTCACCGGGTCCAGTGTGGTGGAGTTGCCGCTGCCGTGCACGTACGACTTCGAGGTGACAGCCTCGAAGTACCTGCACGCCCTGGATGAGGCCGGGTCGACGGTGCCGCTGGTGTTCCTGTTCAGCGGAACGGTCTTCACGCGCGGGGTCGCCGGGTTCGGCGTGGAACGGATCCCGTGGGACCGCGAATCGACGTACGACTTGCCGGTGGCGGTGTGGCGCGAACTCGTCCAGGCGCACTACCCGAATACGGGCTGGGTGCGCCTCGACCACGACACGCTGGCGGCACTGGCGAAATACAAGGCGGCGCACGGACTGCTCGGACTGGATGTCGCCATCGCAAACCTGCTGCAGGGAGCCGGGGAGGTGATCGCATGATCTCCCCGGCGTCCCTGCAGCGAGTACGGGCCGTGGCCGACGCGGTCCTCTACGAGGGCTACCTGCTGTATCCGTATCGTGCGAGTTCGTCGAAGAACCAATCCCGGTGGCAGTTCGGCGTCCTCGGACCGCCGGGTGCGGCGGAATCGGGAGTCGGCGAGGAACCGCGCCTGTCCTGTCAGACGCTGATGCGCCCCCGTCCGGGTCAGCGGTCCGGAGTGTCGGTGACCGTCCGGTTCCTGCAACTGCAGGTGCGTGAGGTGGAGAAGGCCGCGGGGTCCGGGTTCGAGCCGGTCGGGGAACTCACCGTCGCCGGCCGCAGCTGGCTGTCGTGGGACGAGGCGGTGGAACGCGAGATCGACCTGGGCGCGGTGTTCCCGGCCGAGGAGCTCGAGGACTGCCGGCTCGACGTGGACGTCGAGGGGGGAGTGGACGTCGAGGAGTTGCGCGAGGACGACGGCACCCTCGCCGGGCGCGTGGTGCGGACCAGGTGGCCGCTGCGCGCCGTCGTCCGCGTCGGCAGCGACCGGCACGACGGACTGGACCTACTGCGGGTGTCGATCGAGAACGTGAAGATCGACGCGATCGGCACGTGGTCGAAGGATTCGGCCATCAGGCACTCGCTGATCGGGGCGCACCTGATGTTGGCTGCGGAGGACGCCGAGTTCGTCTCGCTGCTCGAGCCGCCCGACGACGCCGCGCCGCTCGCGTCGACCTGCCATCAGGAACGCTGCTACCCCGTGCTGGCCGGGCTGCCGGGGGAGACGGACCTCGTCCTGGTGTCGCCGATCATCCTGTACGACCACCCGGAGGTGGCCGAGCAGAGCGACGGCGCCCTGTTCGACGCCACCGAGATCGATGAGATCCTCACCCTGCGGGTCATGACGCTCACCGAGGAGGAGAAGCGTCAGGCGCGCGCCACCGACCCGCTCGCCGCCCAGATCATCGACCGCTGCGAGCAGATGTCGCCGGCGACGCTCGCCCAGATGCACGGCGTCCTGCGAAACCCGCATTTCCCGAGCCCCGACATCCCGGAGCAAGGTAACGCCGAGCGCGGCCTCCCCGACATGGGTCTCGTCCCGGAACTGACCGACGACGTGCCGTGGTGGGATCCGGACGCCGACACCGCCGTGCGCCCCGACATCGACGGTGTGATCGTCAACGGCGTCCGGGTGGCGAAGGGCACCGTCGTGCGGATCCATCCGTCGCGCCGCGCCGACGCCCAGGACCTGTTCTTCGCGGGACAGCTCGCTCGGGTGGTGACCGTGCACGCCGACGTCGACGGTGGCACCCACGTCGGCGTCGTGCTGATGGACGATCCCGCCTCCGAGTTGCACGAGTGGTACGGCAGGTATCTGTACTTCGCCCCGGACGAGGTGGAGCCCGTATCGGCAGACACCGGAAAGGAAGAACAGTCATGAAGATTCTCGGAGAGGCCACCACCGCCGCGCTGGCGTTGCTGGCGGTCGCCGGTGTGGCGGTCGCCGTCTTCTCGCTTCCCGACATCAAGCGGTACCTGCGTATGCGCAAGATGTGAGGCCACGTGACGGACAGGCGGGTGCTGGTTGCCGGTGTGGGCAACATCTTCTTCGGCGACGACGGATTCGGTCCCGAGGTGCTGCGTGGTGTCGCGACGAGGTCGCTGCCGCCGGGAGTCCGGGCCGTCGATTTCGGCATCCGTGGAACACATCTGGCGTACGAACTGCTCGACGGGTGGGGTGCACTCCTGCTGGTCGACGCCGTTCCCGATCGAGGTGAGCCGGGGGCATTGAGGGCGTTCGAGGTGGGACCCGATTCGGTGCCCGCGGCGCCGCTCGACGCGCACAGCATGGATCCGGGGGCGGTGTTCGCCAGTCTCCGCGCGCTTGGCGGAACCCTGCCGCGCGCCGTGGTCCTCGGCTGCCAGGTGGACAACACCGACGAGGGAATCGGGCTGTCACCGCGCGTCGCCGCCGCCGTCGCACCGGCCGTCGACACGGTCTTCGAAATCGTGGACCAACTGCTGGCGGCCCACGCAGCGACGCTGCAACCGGAGAAGACGGAGGGCTGAATCGTGTGTCTCGGAATTCCCGGCCGGGTGGTGCGCATGCTGGAGGGCTACGGCAACCAACTCGCGCTCGTCGACGTCGTCGGCGAACAGCGCAAGGTGAACGTCGGCATGCTGCCCGAGGACGTCAGCCTGGAACCGGGCGACTGGATCGTCATCCACATGGGATTCGCGATGGAGAAGGTGGACGAGGCAGGCGCCGAAAAGGCGATGGCGGGGCTGGAGATGATGGGACGCTCGCGGACGGCGGACGAAGACTAGCTCTGCGTTCCGGCGTGGCGGGGGTCCGGCGGTCCGGCGACGAAGTCGCGCGCCCGATTCCAGCGGGCGTGGTAACGCTCCCCGAACCGTGCCTGGGAGCGTGCCAGCCGGCGCGGTCGGGTGCCGTAGCGGCGCACTGCCCACCAGGAATCGGGTTTGGCCAGGCGAATCGCGCCGACGATCGCGACGGGCTGGAACACGATCCCCACGATCCCCGTGACGAACTTGCCCTTGAGCAGGCAGATCAACGAGATGCCGAGTGAGATGAGCAGATAGCCGATCGACGTCCACCACTGGGCGGTGCCGATCTGCCCGCTCACGAGTTCGGCGCCCCCGATCATCAGACCGGTGATCATGAGCGCGCAGAAGATCGCGTCCACCGACTTTCGTCCGGACGTGCTCCAGTACACGTCGTCGAGGTGTACCCACAGAGCGAACTCGTCGAAAGTCAGTGCGAGACCGACCCCGAACAGCGCGGCGAAGACGTTGAGCGCCGTGCCCTCCGGGGTGGTCGCGATCAGTGCTAGCCCCGCCAGCGTCATGAACAGGATCCCGAAAACCTGGTGGTGCAGGTGCACCCCGCCGACGGTGATGTCACCGATCAGACCGCCCCCCGAGTCCGCGGCGTCGTCCGTGGGCTCCGCTCCCGTTTGCGAGCGAATACGGCGGGTGATGATCCGGGTGACCACGAACGTCACCAGAACCGCGATGAACAGCCACATCACGGGATACAGGACCACTATCCGGCTGTCGCCTTCGGTGTCCACGACGATTTCGGCGAGAAGGGCCATCTCGACACTCCGTCAGGTGGGGGAAATCGATCTCTATCCGGGTATACACCCCGACCGCGGACCGCAAACGACGTTCCGCCCACCGACTTCCTGCCGGACCTCGTCACGCCGGGAGACCGGCCAAAGGGCGGTGGCCGAAGGTCGTGCCGGTGGCGGTCAGCAGGCGGGTGGGGTCGTACCAGTGGTCGCGGCCGATCAGATCGAGGTGCCGTTCGGTGAGGCCGTGCCGGGTTCCGGCGGTGACGGCGTCGTCGAAGGTGAGTGAGCTGCCCGGCAGTCGGAGGCGGCCGGAGTCCGCGAGTGCCCGGCCGAGTTCGCGGGCGGTGACAGGGTCGGGATGGCAGGCGTGGAAGACGTCGCCGGAATGTGCCGGGGCCTGCGCGGCGAGGGTCGCGAGAATCCGGGCGAGGTCGGTCACCGCGACGACCGAGATCCGGGACCGCCCCTCGTCCACCCAGGCGCCCAGCGTCTCGAGGATCCGGATGAATCCGGGGACGAACCAGCGGTCGCCGGGCCCGTGGACGAATCCCGGCCGGACGACGCAGCCGCCCGATGCGAGGACGCGGTGTTCGGCGGTCAGCCTGCTCGCGCTCAGCGCCGAAACGGGTGCGGGCGTGGTGTCGAACTCACCGATACCGCTGTGCGGTCCGGCACCGTACACGCCGATGCTGCTGACGTAGAGCACCCGGCGGATACCGTTCCGCGCCGCGGCGGCAAGGAGATTCTCGGTGCCGTCGACGTTCACCGCGATGCAGTGCGCCGCGTCGCTGCCGGTGTAGGAGGCGGTGTGGATCACGACGTCGGCGCCGGTGAGCGCCCTGCGGAGGCTCACCGGATCGGTCAGATCCGCCTGCGCGGACGGCACGCCCGGAATGTCCTGGTCCGACGGTCTGCGCGCGACCGCGGTGCACGCAATCCCGGCCGATACGAGGGCCCGCACGGTGGCGGACCCGATGAAGCCCGTCGCTCCCACGACCGCGACACGTACCGGCGCGGAGGGTGTTCGACCACGCTCGCTCGCGGTCGACGCTGGTACCGTCTCTCCGGGCAATGGGCGCGTGTTCCGTGCTTTCATCGTCATCGTTCTTCTCTCGTGCGGCAGGGAAAGGTGTGAACGTGGTTCAGCAGGCGCGTGCTGCGGCGACTCGACAGCAGATCGTCCGCGGGGCGGCGGAGATGTTCGAGAAGTCGGGTTTCGAAGGAGCCAGACTCGGCAACATCGTCGAGAACGCCGGAATCACGAAGGGGGCCTTGTACTTCCATTTCCGTTCGAAAGAGGATCTGGCGCGTTTCATCATCGGTGAGCAACACCGGATCTCCATCGCGTCGGTCGAGGCGATCGGCCGTGAGCAGGTGTCGGCGATCGAGCAGATCGTGATGCTGTGCCACGAAATGGCCCGGCAGATCGTGAACGACCCGATTGTGCGAGCCGGTATCCGGATCACCCTCGAACTCAGTGCCGACGACCAGGGCCCCGCGGATCCCTATCTCGACTGGATCAACAGTTGCGAGATGCTCGCCACTCGGGCCGTCGAGCAGGGGGATCTCCGCGCGGACATCGACCCGCCGAGGCTGGCGCGGTTCGTCATCGGCGCCTTCACCGGCGTCCAGACCGTCTCCCAGGTGTTGACGCAGCGCACGGACCTCGAGCAACGCGTCGACGACATGTGGGGGTTCCTGCTCCCCGGGATCATGCCCGCGACCCGGCATCAGGACATCGCCCGTATCCGCCGGGCCCGCTGGGTACCGGACGACGCCGACTAGCCGCCCGCACATGCGCTCACCGCGGTAGGTGCGAGCGCCCCGGTTCCGCGCACGACCGCCACACCGCCCTGCCGTATCGACCCGCTGATGGACAACGCGCCGTCGTCCATTACGTCCAGCCGGATCGTGGTCCGTTCGTCGAGTTCGGCGAAACGGTGGAACGTGGCGCCCAGGGACGCGAGGTGCGCGTCCGGCAGGCCGAGTCGGGCGCAGGCCGCCTGCCGCATCGCCTCGAGCAGCAGCATTCCGGGAATGTGATCGCACGGATGGTCGAACAGCACGGGGTGCGTGTGGTCGATCCGCAACTCCCACTCGTTCTCGGAGCGTCGCGGGCCGAGGACCACGTGCGCGTCGTCGACGTGACCGACCAGCGCAGCCGGGGCGGGAGTCGGGCACCACGGCGCGTCGATCGCCCGCGGGCCGCGCTCACCCCACCGGGCGCGTGAGTATGCGGCCGGAGGGAAAACTACCGCGTGACCCGTCGCGGAGCCGGCATCCTGTCCGGCGATCCGGAACCGCAGGTCGACGTGGAACGCGGACAGCGCCCCGCCGCGGTACACGTGCTGGGACACGGTGACCTCGACGACCACATCCGCGGCCGCCGCACCCACCGCGAGCGCGCCGGGTACCGCATGCACCTCGAGGTGCTGCATGACGAACCGGTTCGGCAGGGGGACGGAGAAGCGGGTGTGTCCCAGGTAGATGGCGGTCTGCCGGAGCGTTTCCGCCAGCAGCATGGTGTCGTAGTGCCCGTCTCGGGCGCGGTAGAAGCCGTGCAGGCGGGGCCACTGCGCGGCGACGACGAACCGATCCGGCGCAGGCAGCGAGACGCAGTCGGTGAGGAAGACCTCGGCCACGGATTGGCGGTGCACGTACCTGCGGGGCACGGTCCGCTCGAACGACATCGGAGGAAGGGCATCGGGTACCGGACGGGAAATTCGCGCCACAACCCCATCTCCCCACAGAACCGGTCGGCCCGATGCCGCGGACCGCCCGAACTATAGAACACAGACCGCGCGGTCTGTGATGTGGGGAGTGCGTTGCTACCGGCCCTTCAAGCTGCCGATTCGAAGCGATCCGGGGTTGTCGTCCTCGTCGAGGTCCTCTTCGATCTCGCGGACGTACTCCTTCGGGTCCTTGTCCGAGGTGTCCACCTCCGACACGGTGCGGTGAACGAGGAAGTATTCGGCGAACCGCCGCCCGAGCGACTCGCGAAGATCATCCGGTGCGGTCCGGAAATCGGCCAGGCCCTCCCGTTCCTCCTCGGCCATGTGTTCGTCGTTGGCCCGGCGCGTCCGGCCGACTGCCGCCCACCACTCCTCGGAGAGGACGGGGTTCCCCGCCGCCGCCCGGACGCCGTCGCGGATGTCGTTGTGGTCCCCGATCGCGTCGAGGGTCTCGGCTTCCGCCTCCGCGTCCTCGCCGACACGAAGGAGTTGGGGATAGAAGATTTCCTCTTCCGCTGCAGCGTGCAGATCCAGGCGTTTCGCCAACGGCGTCCACACCGCCTCCACGGCCGTGATCTCCACCCGGCGCCGGGACTTCAATTCGTCCAGTGCGGCGAACTGCCGCCGGAACCACTCGTGGTCGTCGAAAATCAACTCGATGATGTCGGGCATGATTCGATCCATCTTTGCATCAGTCAGGCGGCTTCGCCGCCCGTGCGCCTTTTTGGTAGCGCGAACAACCAAAAAGGCGCACGGGCGCGGAGCGCCTGTCAGTCCCCGGTCGCGGCTTTGAGATGCGCGGCGGAGGCCGCCTTGAGATGGGTGAGATCCGACGCGACGGTCGCGAACGTGTATCCCTCCGCGAGTCGGCGGGCTGCTACCGACCCGTCGGGGGTGTGGATGCCCGCCGCGATGCCCGCCGCTGCGGCGGCCTCCCGGACCCGGGTCACGGCCGCCTCGAACTCGTCGTCGACGCTCGGATCGTTCGGGTGCGCGCCACCCACGGCGAGGCGCAGGTCGGACGGCCCCACGTAGACGCCGTCGAGTCCGGGGACGGCGCAGATCTCCTCCACGTTCGCCAGCCCCTGCGGGGTTTCGATCATCACGACGACGACCGTGTCGCGGTTGGCATCCGACGGGGTCGGGCCGATCCGCAGTTGCGAGCGCATCGGCCCGTACGAGCGCACGCCGGCGGGCGGGTAGGTTGCGGCAGCAACGGCGCGGGCAGCTTCCTCTGCCGTGTTCACCAGCGGAACGATCACTCCCGCCGCGCCGGCGTCGAGTGCCCGGCCGATCGGTGTTGGGTCGTTCGACTCGACCCGGATCATGCCGACCGTGGAACCGGAGGCATCGATGGCGGTGAGCCCCGCGACCATGCCGGAGTATCCGATCAGGCCGTGCTGGAGGTCGAGGGCGATGTAGTCCCAGCCGACGTGGGCGAGCCACTCCGTCGACACCGGGCTGTCGATCACGGACCAATAGCCGACGATCCGTTCCCGGCCGCGGAGTCGGGCGGCGAATTCCTGGGCGCTCATGAGGGCGATTTCTCCTAGCGGTTGTAGTTGGGCATGGGTCCGCGCAGGGCGCTGCCCACTTCGTCGCACGCGTCGATCAGTTCGTCGTCGAGTGTGCCCTTCGCGACAGCGGCGATGTTCGACTGCAGGTGCGCGACCTTGGATCCCCCGAGGAGGATCGGCCCCGCCGCCGGCTTGGACACCAGCCAGCGCAGAGCGAGTTCGGTGAGCGGGATCCCGGCCTTGTCGGCGATCACGGACAACTGGGTGATCGCATCGAAGATCGCGGTGTTCCAGTACCGCTCCTTGTACATCTGTGCCAACCGCGAATCACCGAAGCGGCCATCGGCCGGCTTCGTGTCGTACGAGTGCCGTCCGGTGAGGAGACCGCCGCCGAGCGGGTTGTAGACCATCGTGATCAGTCCGGTGACTGCGGCGAATTCGACGTACTCCTCCTCGATCCGCCGGGCCAGCAGGTTGTAGAGCTGCTGGGCGACGATCGGGCGGGGTGCGCCGACGGCGTCGGCGGTGTGGTTCAGTTCGGCGATCTGCCAGGCCGCGAAGTTGGAGACACCGAGGGCGCGGATCTTGCCCTCCGACACGAGTTCGGCGACGGTGGAGAGGGTGTCGGCGAGGGGTGTGGCCCGGTCGGGCTGATGGAGATAGAACAGATCGACGTAGTCGGTGTCCAGTCTCTTCAGGCTCGCCTCGACGCTCGCCCGGAGGCCCGCGGGGGACAGCGGTGAGTGGTCGCCCGCGTCGGGGTGCGGCATTCCCGCCTTGGTGGCGAGGGTGATTCGGTCGCGGCGCGTGCCGAGCAGTCGGGCGAGGAGGCGTTCGGACTCTCCGCCGGCGTAGCCGTTGGCGGTGTCGATGTGGGTGATGCCGGCGTCGAGCGCGGCGTCGACCATCGCGGCGGCACCGTCGAAGTCGACGGTGTCGCCGAACGTCATCGTGCCGAGAACGAGTGAGGTCAGGTCGAGTTCGGGCATCAAGCTACTCCTCGGGATGCGGTGCGGGAAACGTCGGCCGCGCCGGGTGAACGCGAGACGAGGTGGCGGGGTTTGATCCCGACCATGGTGGTGGGGTCGAGCGCGGCGGCGCGCAGGGCCTGGGTGTACGGCTTGGCGGGACGTTCGAGAACGTCGGTGGTGGAACCGCTTTCGACCACCTGTCCGCGGGACATGACGATCACGGTGTCGCTGATCTCGCGGACGACGCCGAGGTTGTGGGAGATGAAGACGTAGGTCAGGCCGGTGTCGTGCTGGATCTCGCGGAGCAGATCGAGCACCTGAGCCTGCACCGACACGTCCAGTGCGCTGGTGGCCTCGTCGCACACGAGGAGTTCCGGTCCGCTCGCCAGGGCCCGGGCAATGCCGATGCGTTGCCGCTGACCTCCCGAGAATTCGGCGGGGCGGCGATGAAGCGCCGTGGCGGGCAGGCCGACGCGGTCGATCAGCTCCGCGGCTCTGCGCGCCCGCTCGGACTTGCTCCGGACGCCCTGCAGGCGGAGCGGTTCGCCGACGATGTCGACGGCCGTCAGGTGCGGGTCCAGTGAGCCGTACGGGTCCTGGAACACCATCTGCACGCGAGACCGAAAGGGCCGCAGCGCCTTCTCCGACAGCTGCGCGATGTCGGCACCGTCGACGAGGATCCGGCCGGAGGTGGGGGTGAGCAGCCGGACGATCGATTTCGCGATAGTCGATTTCCCGCACCCCGACTCACCGACGACGGCGAGGGTCGCGCCCTTGTCCACCGAGAAGCTGACGGTGTCGACGGCGCGGAACACACCGTCGGGGACCGGGTATTCGACGACGAGGTCCTCGACGGACAGCAGAGGGGCATTCATGTCGACGCTCCTACGGTCGTGGTGAAGTCGCCGAGCCGCGGCACGGCGTCGAGCAGTTTCTTGGTGTAGGCGCTGCGAGGATGGAGAACGAGATCCTCGGCTCCGCCGTTCTCGACGAACCGGCCGTCCTTCATGACGTAGATCCGGTCCGACATCAAGCGGGCGACGCCGAGATCGTGAGTGATGACGAGCATTCCGACGCCGGTGCGCTCCTGGAGTTCGAGCAGCAGGTCGAGGATGCTCGCCTGCACGGTCACGTCGAGGGCGCTGGTGGGTTCGTCGGCGACGATCAGTTCGGGACCCGACGCGAGCGAGCAGGCGATCAGCACACGCTGCAGCATTCCACCGGACAACTGGTGCGGATACTTCCCGAGTTGTCCCGCCGGATTCTGGATCCGTACCTGCTCGAGCAGTTCCACGGCCCGCGCGGTTTCCTTCGACCTTCCGGTGATGCCGCTGTGGCGCACCGCCTCCCGCAGCTGGGATCCGACGGTGTGCACCGGGCTCAGCGCCGTCATCGGGTCCTGCGGGATCAGGGCGATGTGCCGGCCCCGGACCTTCGCGAGCGCCTTCGGCTTCCCGAGGATGTCGCAGTCCTTGAACCGCACCGCGCCGGAGAGGACGGCGAGGTCGTCGGGCAGCAGACCGAGGAGGCCCATCGCCGTGGTCGATTTTCCCGACCCCGATTCGCCGATGATCGTCACCGTTTCGCCGGCGTCGATGCTGAACGACACGCCGTCCACTGCGCGGATGACGCCCCGGGCGGTGATGAGTTCGATCTGCAGTTCGTCGACTCGCAGCAGATTCGTCATGTCACGCAATTCCCTTCCACGCCCGGAGTCGCTGTAGTACACCCGGTTGCAGTCGCAGCGACTTCGGCCGATCCCGGAGCCCGTCGCCGAGCAGGTTGACACCGACGACGAGCAGCACGATGACGAGGCCGGGGAGGGTCACCAGCCACCACGAGGTGGTGATGTAGTCCTGCCCGTCGGAGATGATCCGGCCCCAGGTGGCGAATGGACGTTGCGGTCCGGCACCGAGGTAGCTCAGCGCGCTCTCGAGGAGCACGGCCTGCGCGAGCAGCAGCAGCACGACGAGGGACGCCTGCTTGATGATGTTGGGGACGATGTGGCGGAGCAGGATGGCGGTGCGTCCGAGTCCGAGCACGCGGGACGCCGCGATATACGGTTTCTCGCGTTCGACGAGGACGAGTGAACGGGTCAGCCGGGCGATCTCCGGCCACTGGGCAATGGCGATGACGAACGTGATGACCGGGATCGACGGGCCGAACAGGGCGACGACGAGCAGCAGCATCATGAGGAGCGGCAGCGACAGCTGGGCTTCGAGGAGACGGCTGACAACGGTATCGGCCCAGCCGCCGAGGTAGCCGGCGAGTGCGCCGAGGCACAGGCCGATCAGTCCGGACACGACCACCGCGAGAATTCCGACGGTGAGCGATACCTGCCCGCCGTAGAGGACGCGGGAGAGGAGGTCGCGGCCGAGTTGGTCGGTGCCGAACAGGTGCCCGGGTGTCAGCGGTGGCAGCCGGCGCTGGGCGAGGTCGGTGGCGTCCGGAGACGGCAGGGGCAGTAATTGTGCGCAGGCGACCGGCAGAATGACGGCCAGGGCGCAGATGCTGCCGATCCAGATCTTCACCCGGCTGTCGCGAGCGACTCGGGTGGCACCGGCCCGGGCGATGTCGCGGCGGGTGACCGTGGACGGGCGCGCATGCGCCGGGGGATCGACGATGGTGGTCATTTACTCGTTCCCTTTCCGAGTCGGACGCGCGGGTCGAGGAGCGGATAGCAGAGGTCGACGAGAAGCTGGACGAGAACGGCGAGTACTGCGGTCACCAGGACGGTGGCCTGGATGAGGGGGTAGTCCCTCGTCTCGAGTGCCCGTACGACCAGCGATCCGACGCCGGGCCACGCGAAGACGACCTCGACCACGACGACACCGTTGAGCATGGATGCGAACCGGGTGCCGAGCGCGGTCAGCACGGGGATCGCGGAGTTCCGCAGCGCGTACCGCCAGATGAGCTCCCGCTCCGGGACACCCCGCGAGCGGGCCACCGTCATGTACGGCGAGGAGAACGCGCCGACCATCTCGCGGCGGACCATGCGGGAGATCAGGGCAATCTGCAGGACGGCCACGGTCACGGTGGGCAACACCAGGCTGGACCAGGTCGTGAATCCGGCCGCGGGAAAAATCGGGATCAGGACCGCGAACACGGTGATGAGCATCAGCCCGGTCCAGAAGTCGGGCATGGACTGGCCGGCGATCGTGACGACGTTGGCACCGAGTTCGCGCCTCGTGTCGGCGCGGCGCGCCATCCACACGCCCAGCGGGATGGCCACCAGCGTGGTGAGCACGATCGCCGCGACGGACAGGGTGATCGTGTATGGCAGCCGGGCGAGGACGACGTCGAAGGCGGGTGCCTGGAACGAGTACGAGGTGCCGAGATCGAGGTGGAGAAGGCCGCGGAGATACAGCAGGTACTGGGTGAACACGGACTGGTCGAGGCCCATGTCCGCCCTGATCCGGGCGAGGTCCTCGGTGCTGGCCAGCGGCCCGGCCATCGAGTAGGCGGGATCGCCGGGCGCCATCCGGATGAGGACGAACACGGTGGTCAGCGTCAGGAAGACGGCCAGCGCGCTCTGTCCGAGTCGTTTGACGACGTAGCGGGGCATGGCCGCCGTCAGCACCCTCGGGGCGCGGGAGGTCCGGGTCCGGCGGGGAGCCGATGATGCCGAGCCCGGGGGCTGGGCTGCAAGCGCCGTGTCGGCGGCGTGCTGCGTCATGAGGTCACCGGCCGTTCGGGGTCTGCGTGAGGGGTCATCGTCGACCTTTCGATAACGCCGGCGATGGAGGAGTCGACACCGCGGCGTGTCGGGTACAGCAGCTTCGTTTGTAACTCAGCTCACAATCGCACTAATGCGCGTTGTGCGCAAGTCCCGCTCGCCATCTTGCGCATCTCAAGCAACTCTGAGTAGAGTTTGGATGTGCCGGCGATCACATCGCCTGGTGGGCAACCGCCTCGCGCCGTGCCTGATCGCTGCGCCCCACACCCATAGTCCCGAGAGGTCGACGATGACCAATTCTCTTTTCGAACAGCGTTTTTCGAGGAGAACGCTGCTCAGGTCGGGTCTCCTGCTCGGCGCCGGCCTCACGCTCGGTTCCGCAGCGGGCTGCGCGACGCCGACCGGAACACCCGGACCGAGGACCGTGAGCCTGGCCCTGAACCGATCGCTCGTGAGCCTCGACAACAAGCTGAACCAGTTCGATGCGGCACTGACGGTGCAGCGGGGGGTGCGGCAGGCCCTCACCGAAATCGACCGCGACCTGCGGCCCCGGCTCGTTCTGGCCGACCGGTTCGAACTCGTCGCACCCACCCAGTGGTACGTGCACCTGCGGCCCGGCATCCGCTATTCGGACGGAACGCCGGTGCGGGTGCAGGACGTCGCGACGGCCCTGCAGATGTACAGCCAGGTCGACGGATCCTTCGTCGGCGGATTCTTTCCCGAGTGGCCCACGGTCGACCAGATCGACGACACCAGCTTCACCCTCAACACCGAACGTCCCGTCCCCGTGCTCGACTACCTCATGTCGAACATTCTCGTCACCCCGGCGGCCGCGAACCTTCCCGAGGAACTGCAGTCCGGTGTGGGAACCGGACCGTATGTCGTGACCGAAAGCGACCGCGGCACCGGCAACTACACACTGGTGCGCAACGAGAACTACTGGGGAACGCCGGCGCAGATCGAATCGGTGCGTGTCCGCTTCGTCCCGGACGAGTCGAACCGCGTCGTGACGTTGCGGAGTGGCGAGGTCGACGTCATCGACTCCATCACCCCGGACGCGGCGGACCAGCTCGCCGGACTGTCGGGTGTCTCGATCGACCGGATCGACGGCGTGCGACTGAATCAACTCTTCTTCAATTTCCGGAAGCCGCAGGGGCATCCGCTGGCCGACGCGCGGGTGCGCAGGGCCCTGACCTACGCGATCGACGGGCGAGCCCTCGTCGACCAGGTTCTCCAGGGCTCCGCCACCCAGTCGCGCGGGGTCATTCCCCTCACCCTCGACGGCGCTGTCGAGACCGGCGAATACAGCTACGACCCGGCGCGTGCCCGCGGCGAACTCGACGCCCTCGGGGTCCGCGACCTGGAGCTGAAGATCATCTGGGAGACAGGCGAGTTCGCCGCCGACACCGACATCATGGAATCGGTGCTGCAGATGCTGTCCGCGGTCGGTGTGCGAACCACCCTGCAGCAGTTCGAACCCGGCGGCGACATCTCGCAGTGGCGTCAGGGCAAGGCCGGCGACTGGGACGTCCTCGGCAACGGCTTCCCGAGCCCGACCGGTCTGGCCCTGACCATCATGCAGGGCATGTACGCCGGCACCGCGGAGAAGGAAGCGACCCGGGACACCTACCACGGGTATATCTTTCCCGAGATCACCCAGACCATCACCCAGGCCTCCGAGGAGGCCGACGCCACCCGGCGCGGCGAACTTCTCGCGGATGCGCAACGCCGGATCTGGGACACGTGCCCGTGTCTGTGGTCGTTCGTCCCGAAAGCGGTCCTCGCGCGCCGCTCGCGGATCGACGGTGTCGCGTTGCGGCCCACGAATTCCTACGACCTGAGTGTCGCGGCGCTGCATGCCTAGACGTGACGCGACCGCCGCCGTCGACAACCCGCCCGCCACCATCCACGCACTGGAGACGCAGATGACCACACCGAGTCCCGCAACCGATACCCGGCTCACCGACGGCGTCCTACGTGACGTCGCCGAGGCGGGTCGACGCGACGCTCTGCTCCCCGCGCCGCAGGTGCAGAATCACGCGGCCAATCTCACGGTCCTGCCCGACGGGTCCCTCGGGTGCGTGTGGTTCGCAGGCACCCAGGAGGGTGTGCCGGACATCAGCGTCTGGTTCTCCCGGCTCGCCCCGGGCGTGGGCGTGTGGTCCGGGCCGGTGCAGCTGTCCGATGATCCGACGCGGTCGGAGCAGAATCCCGTTCTGCACGTGACGAAGACGGGCGCCGTGTGGTTGCTGTGGACGTCCCAGCACGCCGGCAACCAGGACACGGCGCGGGTCATGCGGCGCATCTCCGCCGACGGCGGCCGGACGTGGGGCGAGGCGCACATCCTGCTGCCGGAGACCGACGCCGGCGGCGTGTTCGTGCGGCAACCGGTCATCGCACTCCCCACCGGGCGGCTCCTGCTGCCCGTGTTCCACTGCGTCCGCATCGAGGGCCGCAAATGGGTGGGCGATCGCGACTACAGCAGCGTGATGATCTCCGACGACGGCGAGTCCTGGCGGGAGGTGGTCGTGCCGGGCAGCGTCGGCTGTGTGCACATGAACATCGGACGCCTCTCCAACGGCACCCTCGTCGCCCTCTACCGCAGCCGCTGGGCGGACTCGATCTACCGCAGCGTCTCGACGGACGACGGCGACACCTGGACCGAGCCGGAGGCCACCGAACTGCCCAACAATAATTCGTCCATCCAGTTCGTCGTGCTGTCCGACGACCGGCTCGCCCTGGTGTTCAACGAGTCCAGCGCCGTGAACGCCACCGCGCGGCGGACGTCCCTGTACGACGAGATCGACGACGACGGACTCGCCGACGCACCGCCCGCGGCGGCGGACGCGGAACCGGAACCACTCGACGACGGCGACAGCCGCAGCGCGTTCTGGGGTGCCCCCCGCGCGCCGATGACGCTGGCGATGTCCGAGGACGGTGGCCGGACGTGGCCGCATCGCCGCGACATCGAGGTCGGCGACGGCTACTGCCTGTCCAACAACTCCCGCGACGGCCTGAACCGTGAGTACTCGTACCCCAGCATCACCGCCGGGAACGACGGTCACCTGCACGTGGCGTTCACCCGGTTCCGTCAGGCGATCGAGTACGTCGAACTCGAGGCGGGCTGGATTGCCGACGGGGGCCGGTCGTGACGGGGGATGCGAAGCGGGCGGTCGTGACCGGGGTCAGCTCCGGCATCGGCGCCGCCACCGCCCGCCGGCTTCTGGACGACGGGTGGTCGGTCACCGGATTCAGCAGGCGGGATCCCGGCATCGATCACGATCGGTTCGCCCGGGTTGCCGTCGATCTCGGTGATCTCGACGCGTTGTCCGCGGAGGCGACGGCGGTCGGTCCGGTGGACGCCGTCATCCATGCGGCCGGACTGCAGTCCTCGGCGCCCCTGGGAAAACTCCGGGTGGAGGACGGCCTGGACATGTGGCGTATCCACGTCGCGGCCGCCGAGGTCCTCGTCAACGGGCTCGTGCCGTCGATGCGCGACGGTGGCCGGGTGGTCCTGGTCGGGAGCCGCACGATGTCCGGGGCGGCGGGCAAGAGTCAGTACGCCGCCACCAAGTCGGCCCTCGTGGGGATGTCGCGGTCCTGGGCCGCCGAGTTGGTGCACCGGGCGATCACGGTCAACGTGGTCGCGCCGGGGCCGACGGACACCCCGATGCTGAACGATCCGGCACGCACGTCGACGCCCCCGAAGCTTCCGCCGCTCGGCCGTTTCATCGCGCCGGAGGAGGTGGCGGGGCTGATCGGCTTCCTCGTCGGACCGCTCGGCGGGAGCATCACGGGTCAGGCGATCGTGCAGTGCGCGGGGGCTTCACTGTGAACATGCTGCGCGCAACGCGCATAACTGCTAGCATTCGATGCACGGAACGCGCACATAATCGGGCAAAGGCGGCGTCATGAGACCGAACTCGATCGGACCGGATCCGGCCGTCGCGGTCTTCGCCGACGACCTGTCCGGTGCGGCGGAAGTGGCGAGCGCCTTTCTCGACCGGAGTGCGCCCCTGTCGCTTCTTCTCGGCGCCGGCGAGGCGCACGCGGCGGGCGGAGTCGTCATCGCGGATCTCGACACCCGGTCGATGAGCGCCGAGGGTGCGGCCCGGACGATGCGCCGTGCCCTCGACGGCGTTCCGTCCGGCACGCTCGTGGTGAAGAAGATCGACTCACTTCTGCGCGGGAACATCGGGGCCGAGGTGGGAATTCTCGCCGACAGCGGTCCGGTGGTTTTCGCGGCGGGCCTGCCCGCACTCGACCGGACCGTGCGCGGCGGCGTCGTGCACGTCGGTTCGACGCCACTCCATGCCGCCGGCGTCTGGTCGGCGGAACCCACCCCGCCGCCGGAATCGGTGGCCGCACTCTTCCCGGGCCGTCCCACGCGGTGCGTGCCCCGCGGTCCCGGCGTCGGCCAGGCGCTGGCCCGCGCGGCGTCCGACGGCGCCATCGCGATCTGCGACGTCGAGACCGAGACCGACCTCGACTCGATCGTCCTGGCCTGCCGCACCATTCCCGGAGTGCGACTGGCCGGGACGTCCGCCCTCGCCGCGGCCGTGGCGCGCACCCTGCCCCGACGCGACGTCACCGCTCCCGCGGTCACGCCCGCGGACTCCGTCCTGACCGTCGTCGGAACGGCGGAACCCATTGCTGTGCAACAGGTTGCATCACTCGTCGCCGACGGTGCCCGGCACATCCCCGTCGGCGCCCGCAACCTTCTCCTCGGCGACGTCGACACCGGGCCCCTGAGCCGCGCACTCGACAGCGGTCACGCAGTCCTGACGGTCACCGGAGACGTCGACCCGTCGAACGCGCGGACGCTGTCGGCGGCGCTCGGCCGACTGGTCGCCGCCCTGCAGAACGGCCACCGCTCCGATCTTGTGCTCACCGGCGGGGAGACGGCGCGGGCCATCGTCGACGCGCTGGGCATCACGTCACTCCGGCCGGTCCACGAGGTGCACCACGGCGCCGTCGCCTCCGTCGCATCCGACGGCCGTCGCGTCGTCACCAAGCCCGGCAGTTTCGGCGACTCGACCAGTCTCTCCGCGATCGCGGCCTACCTGTGCGGCCATGAGCCGCCCACCCACACTCCCACACAGCGAGGACCTCACATGAGCGCGTCAACCGATACCGCGAACCTGCCCATCGTCGCCGTCACCATGGGCGACGGCGCCGGAATCGGCCCCGAGGTGATCGTCCCCGCCCTGCTGGACGAGGCCACCCTGTCCTGGTGCAAGCCCGTCGTCATCGGCGACGCGAAGCGGCTGCGTCTCGCGGCGAACGTGCTCGGCATCGACGTCGACATCGTGACCGTCGAATCGATCGCCGACGCGCAGTCGGTGCCCGGGCGCGTCAACGTCATCGATCTCGACCTCCTGCCCGAAGACCTGGCGTGGGGCGAACTGTCCCCGGTCGCCGGTCACGCCGCGTACGAGTACATCCGCGTCGCCAGCGAACTCGCGGTGCGCGGGGAGGTGCAGGCCATCTGCACGGCCCCGCTCAACAAGGAGGCTCTGCACGCCGCAGGCCACATCTTCCCGGGGCACACCGAACTCCTCGCGCACCTCACCGGCACCGAGGAGGTGTCCATGATGCTGTCGACGCCGAAGCTGAAGGTGATCCACGTGACCACCCACATCGGCCTGCTCGACGCCGTCGCGAAGATCGAACCCGGACTCGTCGAGCGGACGATCCGGCGTGGGCACGAGGCGCTCGTGCGCTCCGGAATCCCGGAACCGAAGATCGGGGTGTGCGGCATCAACCCGCACGCCGGCGAGCACGGGCTGTTCGGCTACGGGGAGGAGGAGCAGAAGATCATTCCCGCGGTCGAGCTGCTGAAGGCGGACGGCATCGACGTCCACGGACCCCTGCCTGCCGACACCGCATTCTTCCTCGCGGGACGCGGCGACTACGACCTGATCGTGGCGATGTACCACGATCAGGGGCACGGGCCGGTGAAGGTCCTCGGCATCGAGGCGGGTGTCAACATCACGGTCGGGCTGCCCGTCATCCGGACGTCCGTCGACCACGGCACCGCCTTCGACATCGCAGGCAAGGGTATTGCGGAGGCCGGTAGTATGGTCGAAGCTCTTCGTCAGGCTGCCGAATTGGCAACCAGCACAGCGGTTGTGAAGTAGGGGGACGAAACATGGCGGTTCGCGAGTCGGAAGCACGCCGATCCGAGATCGTGCGGCTGGCCCGGTCGAGCGGGCTGGCCAGCGTCGACGACCTGTCGGCACAGTTCGGTGTCACCGCCTCCACCATCCGGCGGGACCTGAGCCAGCTCACTTCCCAGGGGCTGATCGCCCGCACCTACGGTGGCGCCATCGCGCTCGACCCCCAGCAGGAATCGTCACTCCGCCAGCGCGCTCTCGAGGGTTTCGACGCGAAGCGCGCTATCGCGGAATGGTCCGCCAGCCAGGTCCGGCCGGGCGAGACCATCCTGCTCGACGCGGGCACCACGGTGGGTGCGATGGGGGAGTTTCTGCGCGACATCGAAGACATCACGGTCATCGCGGCCGGTCTGACCGCCCTCGAATCGCTCGCCGACGCCGACTCCGTGCGCGTCGAGTGCATCGGGGGAACACTCCGCCATCTCAGTCAGGGGTTCGTCGGACCGCTGGCGGAGGCCACCCTCCAACGTGTCACGTTCGATCGCGCGTTCCTCGGGGCGGATGCCGTCACCGCGGATCTGGGCATCTGCGAAGCCGAACTGGAGCAGACGCGCCTCAAGGAAATCATGATCGCCCGCGCGGACGAGGTGTACGTGCTGGCGCACGCGGCAAAACTCGGGCAGCGCCCGTTCCATGCGTGGGCGCCGATCCCACCCGGAACCACCATCGTCACCGACGACTCCGCAGACATCGGGGAGACGGCGTCCTTCGAAGCCGCAGGGATGCGTGTCGTGCGCGTCTGACGCCGGTTTACCGCTTGTCCTTCTTCGCTTGTTTCCGTGCGCCCGCGGCGATGGTGGAGGCTTCGAATTTCTTGCGGCCGGACGATTTCCGGGTGGCGTCGACGCGGGCCTTGCCGGACGAGCCGACCTTGCCGTCACTGTCGCCGAGTTCGCTGAAGGAGGGGGAGTCGCTGCGGGCACGGGCGAGTCGTTCGTCCTTCAAGTCCTGAGCGCTGGCGCGTGCCGCCGTCGCCAACTGGCGGCTCACCCGGCTGAGTGCTGCCTCGAAGACTTCGGCCTTGTCGGCGTTGCGGACGTTGGCCGCCTTACCGGCCGCACGCGCTCCCTTGTCCTCGACCTTCGCTGCGCCTTCCTGGCGGTACAGCTTGACGTGCTTGTTGCGGGCGCGGCGAACGCGGGTGTGCAGCTTGATCAGCTTGTCCTCGTCCAAGCCGGCCATCTGCGCCTTCTTGGTCTCGCGAATCAGCACGAACTCGTCCTCGGACAGGGAATTCAGAATCTTCTTCATGTCGGCTCCGATCCGGCCACAGGCCGTGAGTTGTAGTCATGGTAACCGGGAAACGTTCCGGTCGGTCCGTTTCGGTAAAGTGGTGGTCACCTCCCGATCGAGTCGTCGATTGGTCTGTGCAAGTTGCCATTCCGTCTGCCGGGCCAACCGCTCGACCTGGTCCGGGTCGAGGCGGTCGCACACGAAATCCCAGTGCACCGCCACCCGGTCGCCCACGGCGAGATCGTGCACGAAAGTTCCCTCGGGCACGCGGTAGTCGGCCGGGTCGTCCTGCTCGGGGCCGAGCGACAGCCGGGTTCCGTCCCACGACAGGCGGCGCGACCGGACGAGCGCACGATCGGCGTCGACCCCCACCACCTCACCCCAGCGGATGCGGCAGGAGTCGAGAACCTGCAGTGGCTGCGGCATTCCGGTGTCCAGCAGCCGCGACCACGGGTACACCCCGAACACGTGAAAGTTGTGGGTCGGCGCCGCCTCCCCGAGCAGGTCCGCGGTGAGGTGCTTCCAGTAGTGACCGGCCTGCGACGCGAGGCGGGACAGCAGGGCGGAGCCGAACTCGGCCCGGTCGATGTGGTCGGAGAGTTCGTCCGCGATCCAGTACCCCCGGACAACCCTCTCGTCCAATGGGTCCGCGATTCCGGCGAGCCGGGCGATCACCTCCTGGTACGGCCACGCGCCGCTGAACTGCCTCGCCATCGCCACCACATCGGTCTCCGGCGTGCCGCCGCACGCGACGGCCTGCAGTCGCTCCGAGCCGGGAGGACCGCAGTACCCCAGGGCATTCGGGGCGTGCGCGTACTGCGCGAACACGCGGTGCCCGGGAGGGATCACCTGGTCAGCCTCGCTGACCGAGCAATTGCGCCGTCTCGCGGTGGAGCCGGCCGAAGTTGTAGTACGCGGCGCACGCACCCTCGGGGGAGACCATGCACGTGCCGATCGGAGTCTCCGGGGTGCACGCCGTCCCGAACACCTTGCATTCCCAGGGTTTGATGACGCCCTTGAGGACCTCGCCGCACTGGCAGGCCTTCGGATCAGCCACCCGCACACCCGGCATCGAGAACTTCTCCTCGGCGTCGAACTCGGCGTAGTTCCGGTGGACCTTGAGCGCGCTCTGCGAGATGAAACCGAGTCCGCGCCATTCGAAGTGCGGGCGCAGTTCGAACGTCTCGGCCATCAGCTTCAGTGCCTGCACGTTGCCCTCCGCGCGCACCACCCGCTTGTACTGGTTCTCGATCTCACAGCGGCCCTCGCGAATCTGCTGGAGCAGCATGTGCACCGACGCGAGGATGTCGAGAGGCTCGAAGCCCGCGACCACCATCGGTTTCCCGTACACCTCGGACACGAACCGGTACGGCCGCAGCCCCACCACGGTGGACACGTGGCCCGGGCCGAGGAAACCCGACAACCGCAGGTCGGGGGATTCGAGGATGGCCTTGATCGGCGGAACGATCGTGACGTGGTTGCAGAACACGCTGAAGTTCTGCACGCCCAGCGCCCGCGCGCGCACCAGGGTCACCGCGGTGGACGGCGCGGTGGTCTCGAACCCGACGGCGAAGAACACCACCTGGTGGTCGGGGTTGTCGAGGGCCACCTTCAGCGCGTCCAGCGGCGAATACACGAAGCGGACGTCCGCGCCGCGGGCCTTCGCCTCGATGAGGTTTCCCTTGGATCCGGGCACCCGCATCATGTCGCCGAACGTCGTGAAGATGACGCCGGGTTGCTCGGCCAGCCACATGGCGTCGTCGACGCGGCCCATCGGGATGACGCACACCGGGCATCCGGGGCCGTGCACCAACTCCACGGACTCCGGAAGCAGGTGCTCGATGCCGTGCCGGTAGATGGTGTGGGTGTGCCCGCCGCACACCTCCATGAACTTGAACTCGTCACCGCGGGCCAGTTCGGTGATGGATTTGACCAGGGCGCGCGCCGCCGCCGGGTCCCGGAATTCGTCGACGAACTTCATCCCTGTTACCTCGTTCTTGCTGTAGTCACGCGATTTCGGACGAGTTGAACGCGTCGATCTCGTTCACGTAGTCGGCGCCCATCTTCTGCACCTGATCCAGCGTCAGCTGCGCCTCGATCTCGTCGATCTTCGCCATCGCGAAGCCGACGTGCACGAGCACCCAGTCACCGACGACGAGACCCTCTTCGGCGAGCAGTCGCACACTGATCGTTCTCTGGACGCCGTTCACGTCCACCTTGGCCAGATGCTGTTCGGCGTCGACGATGTCGACCACCTGACCGGGTATCCCCAGACACATCGTGGTTCTCCTTCTCGGGCTGTTCTTCAGCAGATTCGGGGGAGCGGGTCACCGACGAGCATGTCGACGATCCGGCTGCCGCCGAACGAGGTTCGCAGTGCGACGATGCCCGGCGGTTCGGCCAGGATCTCGCCCACCGCGGTCGCGTCAGCTCCCCGCGGGTGGGCTCGCAGCGCCGCGACGGCCGCGTCCGCCTCCTCCGCCGCGACGATGGCGACGAACTTGCCCTCGTTCGCGACGTACAGCGGGTCGATGCCGAGCATGTCGCAGGCACCGAGCACCTGAGGCTCGATGGGCAGCGACTGCTCATCGATGATCACGGCGAGCTGGCAGGCATGGGCCAGTTCGTTGCACACGGTGCCGACGCCGCCACGGGTGGCGTCCCGCATCCACCGCGTCGACGGGGCCGCCTCCAGCAGCGTCTCCACCAGGGAATTGACGGGGGCCGTGTCGGAGGCGATGTCGGCCTCGATGGCCAGGTCGCCGCGGGCGAGCATCACGGCCATCCCGTGTGCGCCGATCGTGCCCGACAGCAGCACCTTGTCGCCCGCGCGCACGAGGTCGGGCGACAGCCGCCTGCCCTCCGGGATGACACCGACGCCGGCGGTGGAGATGTAGACCCCGTCAGCGGCGCCCTTGCCGACGACCTTGGTGTCGCCGGTGACGATCTGCACTCCCGACAGGACAGCCGCCTCGCTCATGTCGGCGACGATCTCCCGCAGTTCGGCGATCGGGAAACCCTCCTCGATGACGAACGCCGCCGACAACCACTTGGGGCGCGCACCGGACACGGCGAGATCGTTGACGGTCCCGTGCACCGCGAGATGCCCGATGGAACCGCCGGGAAACCGCAGCGGCTGAACCACGTACGAGTCGGTGGAGAACGCGAGCCGCTCACCCGACGGCATGGTGAGCGCGGCCGCGTCACCGAGTTGCTCGAGTTCCTCGTTGCGGAACGCCTCCACGAACACCGCGTCGACGAGCGCGGCCGACGACTTTCCGCCCGCACCGTGAGCGAGTGTCACCACCTCGTCGAGCAGCCGGGGCCTGCGCTGCCGGAACTTGTCGATCCGCTCCAGCACCCGGTCTTCGCGTTCCGCCGACGTGGCCGGTTCAGTTGTGCTCATGAAGCCTCCACGGAGTTGGGAGCGGGCCGCGTCATGTGTTCCTGGGCCACCGACCACAGCCGGTACCCGAGCATCGCGTGGCTCTCCTGAATCCGGTGGATGCTCTGCGAATGGACGGTGTAGCAGAAATCGAGTTCGCCTGCGGACGCCATCGCCGCCATCCGGCCGCCCTCGTGCCCGGCGAACCCGATGGTCAACAGCCCCCGCTGCTTCGCCTCGGTGAGCGCGGTCATCAGGTCGTCCGAGTTCCCCGACGTCGACAGCGCGATCGCGACGTCGCGGTCCCGGGCGTGGGCGATGATCTGCCGTTTGAAGATCAGATCGAAGCCCACGTCGTTGCCGAGCGCCGTCACCACGGCCTGATCGGCGGCGAGCGACCAGGCCGCCACCGGGCGTCCGCGGGCGGGACGGCTGAACAGCGACGCCAGCGTGGCGGCGTCGGTGGAACTGCCGCCGTTGCCGAACGTGTAGAGGCGGCCGCCGCGGCGGAACCGGTCGGCCATGTCGATCCCGGCCGCGGTCAGGCCTTCCCCGTATTCGTCGAGGGACGCCTTCTGCAGACGCGCGCTCTCGGCGGCCTTCCCGCAGGCGGAGGCGGCGAGGTCGTCGAGGAGGCTCTGGGCGTCGGTTTCCTCCGAGTCGATGAACGGGTAGAGGAAGCTGGTGCTCTCCGAGTCGTGGGTGGTCATCGGTTCGCCTCCGGACTCGTGTCGTCGAGTCGCGTGATCGCCGCGCCCGCGTGCACCAGGACGAGGTCGTTGGGCCGGACGTCGCCGAGGACGCTGACGTCCACCCATTCCTCGCCGGCGGCCGTGCGGACCAGGGCGGGGCCGAGGGGTTCGGCGGGCTCGATCACCACTTCACCGAGACGGCCCTCGTCGCTGCACGTGACGCAGACCGTCTCGTCGCACTCCTCGGCGTCAGGCTTCAGCAGTCCCGAGTGCTCGAAGCAGACGTGCGTGAGTTCCCACAGCAGGTGGTACATGAGGACGAACCGTCCGGTGGCGGGGACCATCGGGTCGTCCGAGTCGACCCAGAGGATGTGGTTCGCCGCGCCGGCCGGTGGCCGCGGGCCCGCCCCGATCCACATCGTCGTCGCCCCCCACGCCGGTGCGCGGCGCATGGCGTCGACCACGGCGGGTTCGTTCGCCGACGCCACCGCCAGCAGGATGTCGCCGGGCCTGCTCGCCACCCGGGCCTGCGCCACCGGATCGGGTTCGACGAGGGCCACCGACGGCAGCGCCCGTTTGCCCATGATCACGGGATGGACGAATTCGACGGCGACGTGATGGGCGTGCGGTTCCCACTGCGGTGAGATCACCCAGAGCGTCGCCCCGTCATGGAATTTGCGGGCGAGCGACAACGCCGCGGCGGCGAGATCCGCGGACAGGTCCGTGTCGACGAGGTGCCCGCCCGCCTCTGCGGTGGTGGTCATTCACTAGCTCCCGTCCCGGGCCGTCCGGTCGGGGGCTGCCGACGTCACGGTCCGCGCATGGTTGCCGCGGCACCGATCACCGCCTGGCCGAGGGAGAGTCCTCCGTCGTTGGGAGGCACCCGGTGGTGGGTGAGGACTCGATAACCGCTGCTCTCCCAGTGTGCTCTCACCAGTGCGAGGAATAAACGGTTTTGAAAGACTCCTCCGGTCAGCCCGATCGTCGACGCACCGGTCGCGGTGGCGGCCCGGTCGACGAGGTCCGCCGTCGCGCCCGCGAGGGCATGGTGGAAGCCGAGCGCGAGCGCCGCGGGCGGGGTTCCGTCGCGCAGACTTGTGACGATGCCGGACACCAGAAGAGGCAGAGTGAGCTGGTCGTTCTCCACCTGCATGGTGAGGGGCGCGGGGCGCGGGGCGGTCCGGGCGAGGGCCTCGAGTTCGATGGCCGCCTGCGCCTCGTACGTGACCCGGTGCCGGACCCCGAGCAGCGACGCGACGCCGTCGAACAGGCGGCCCGCGCTCGTCGTCCTGATGCATCCGACACCCGAGACGAGTTGCGATTCCACGGCCGCGCGTTCCGCGGCGGGGATCGCCGCCACGCAGGGCAGTCCGCCGACGTCGGTGATGCCGCACTCGTGCAGCAGCGCCAGTGCCACCCGCACCGGATTCCGGACGGCCGCGTCGCCACCCGGCAGTGAGAACGGCTGCACGTGTCCGACCCGCCGCGAGTCGAGGATGTCCGGGCCGACGAGGAGGAGTTCGCCGCCCCACACGGTGGTGTCGCAGCCGTACCCGGTCCCGTCGAACGCGACACCGAGCACCGTCGTCCCGACCAACCCGTGTTCGGCCATCAGCGACGCGACGTGCGCGTGGTGGTGCTGCACGGTGAGCAGCGGGACGCCGGTGCTGTCGCTGTAGCGCCGGGCCCAGTGGTGCGTCGAATAGCCGGGGTGCCGGTCGGCGACCACGGCCTCCGGGGTGATCCCGTGCAGCTGCGTCAACTGCCGCACCGATGTCTCGAAGGCGCGCTGACTCTCCAGGCTGCCCATGTCTCCGAGGTGCGCCGAACAGAACGCGTAGTCCTGCCGGGTCAGGCAGAAGGTGTTCTTGATCTCCGCGCCCACCGCCAGGATCTCCGGGCCCTGCGCGGGCAGCACCACCGGCAGCGGCGCGAACCCGCGCGAGCGCCGGATCGGCAGCACCGCCGCGTCCGCCACCGCCAGCACGGAATCCTCACAGGGCACCGCGATCCGGCGGTCGTGCATCAGGAACACGTCGGCGATGTCCCGCAACCGGGTACGGGCGTCGTCGTTGTCGAAACACAGCGGTTCGCCGCTGAGGTTGCCGGACGTCATGACCAGCACCCGCGGTGGGTCGACGTCGCTGCCGGGGGTCCGGGTGAAGAGCAGGTGATGCAGGGGGGTGTACGGCAGCATCACGCCGAGGTCGTCGATCCCGGGCGCGATTCCGTCGGCAATCGTGGCAGTATTCCGCTTGTGCAGCAACAGGATCGGCCGGGCCGCGTGCCGCAGCAGCGCGCTCTCGGGTTCGGAGATCTCGCACAGTTCGGCGGCGACGGACAGGTCTGCCGTCATCACCGCGAACGGCTTGTCCGGGCGGTGCTTGCGTGCCCGGAGGGTCGCCACGGCGGACGCGTCGGCGGCGTCGCACACGAGGTGGAACCCGCCGAGGCCCTTGACCGCCACGATCCGGCCGCCCCGCAACGCCCCCTGCACCGCGGTGATCACGGCATCGTCCCCGTCCACCCGGCGACCGTCGATCTCGGCGAACAGGTGCGGACCGCAGTCGGGGCAGCACACCGGTTGCGCGTGGAACCGGCGATCGGCAGGGTCGCGGTACTCGGCCAGGCACGCCGCGCACAGCGGGAACTCGGCCATCGTGGTGTTCGGCCGGTCGTAGGGCAGGTCGGTGATCACCGTGAACCGCGGCCCGCAGTTGGTGCAATTGACGAACGGGTGCCGATACCGGCGGTCGTGCGGATCGGCCAGTTCGCGAAGGCAATCCGCGCACGTCGCTACGTCCGGCGACACCAGCGTCCGTGCGCCGGGGACGTGCCGGCTGTCGATGATCCGGAACGACTCGTCCCCGCGCACCGGCACGGGCTGGACCGTCGCGTCCACGATCACGGCCATCGGCGGCGCGTCCGTGCGGAGCCGCCGCACGAACTCCGACACCGACGCGGACTTGCCCTCGATCTCGATGAACACGCTGACGTCGTCGTTGCCGCAGTGGCCGTGCAACCCCAGGTCACCGGCCAGTCGCGCGACGAACGGGCGGAAACCGACCCCCTGCACGACCCCGTGGACCGTGATGCGCGATCGTTCGACCGTCATCCTCGGATGATTCCCCCGCCGAGGTGCGGGGCGCAAGAGCCGCGCCCGCGGTCCGCCTGCCGGATCACTCGCCTTCGACGGTGCGCGCACCGGTGATCGTGTCGATCAGCCCGTAGTCGCGGGCCTCGTCGGCGGTGAGGATCCGGTGGTCCCGCATGTCTGCGATCACCGTGTCGACGGGACGCCGGCAGGAGTCGGCGATCCGCTGCTGGAGTCTGCGCAGCTGTTGCTCGTGCTGTTCCGCGGCGATGGCGACGTCCGACGCCGGACCGGTGCAGGACGTCCGCGGTTCGAGGAGGTGGAACGTGGCGTGCGCCGCCGCCGTCCGGCGGTCGGCAGGCGCGAGGAGAGCGATCGCCGTTCCGCGGACGTCGCCGCGGCAGTGCACGTGCAGCCGGACGCCCATCAGGTCCAGGGTGTCGAGGAGCGTGGCGGCCGCGTCGACGTCGGCGTCGACGCCGTGCAGCCACAACTGGACCTCGTCGTCGCCGGACGCGTCGAGCAGCGCCAGCGACGCCGCCGCGCGGTTCGTGGCTTCCGCGTCGAGCCGGCCGGTGAGCGAGACGATCCGTTTGTCGAACAGGCGCTCGGCCAGCCAGTCGGGACCACCGGTAGCGCCGACGGACGTGACGGGCATCGGTGCCGACGGTAACCGGGGGTCCGGCTGCCAGGGCGTGTGAAAAGGCGGGACCGACGGTGGGGTGGGTGGTGGCCAGATCATGGTGACTCCCGGTGCGGTGAGATCGTCCAGTCGACCGTCCCGCCCACGGCCTCGGCATACCGTTCGAGTGTCGACAGGCGGGGATCGACGTCGCCGCGTTCGAGCCGTGCCACGGCCGACTGCGACGTGCCCATGTGGGCGGCGATCTCCGTCTGCGTCAGACCCCGCTCGCGGCGGGTGGTGACGAGTTCGTCCAGCAGCGCTCGACGCCGATCGGACAGGTTCCCCAGTCCGGGAAAAGACGTGCGTCGAGGGGTGGTCGACATACCATCGATGGTATCTCGAAAACGGTATACGGAGGGGTGCTCATGGCGAAGGTTCGTGCGGCCGTCATCGGCGGCGGCATCATCGGTCTTGCGGTCGCCCGGGAACTTCTGCACCGGATGGACGCCGTCGAGGTGACGCTGTTCGAGAAGGAAACTCGGGTCGCGGCCCACCAGACCGGGCACAACAGCGGCGTCGTCCACGCCGGTCTGTACTACCCGCCGGGCAGCCTCAAGGCGCGCCTGTGCCGCCGCGGCGTCACCCTCCTGCAGCAGTACGCGCAGGACAAGGGTGTGGCCTACGAGGAGTGCGGCAAAGTGGTGGTCGCCCACGACGCGTCCGAAGTGGGCCGGATGGACGCCATCTTCGACCGGGCGGTGGCCAACGGGGTTCCCGGTATCCGCAAGATCGCGGGGGCGGAGATCCCCGAGATCGAACCGCACGCCCGCGGGGTCGCCGCCGTGCACTCGCCGCACACCGCGATCATCGACTACGTGGCGATCGCGGAGGCCCTCGCCGCGGACATCGCCGCGGCGGGGGGACGCGTGCTGCTCGGCCGGGAGGTCGTGGGTCTGGACAGCCGGGCGTCGGAAACGGTGGTCACCACCGGGCACGGCAGTGAGGTCTTCGACCTGGTGGTCACGTGCGCCGGACTGCAGTCCGACCGGGTGGCGCTGCTGTCGGGTGAACCGCGAACCCCCCGGGTGGTGCCGTTCTTCGGCGACTACTTCCTGCTCGAGCCGGAGCGGTCCTCACTCGTGAAGGGGCTGATCTACCCGGTCCCGGATCCTCGGTACCCGTTCCTCGGTGTCCACCTCACCAAGCGGATCGACGGGCGAATCATGCTCGGGCCGAACGCTTTTCTCTCCCTCGGGCGGGAGGCGTACGACCGTCGGGGGTGGTCGGCATCGGACGTGGTGTCCGCGGTCGGGTTTCCCGGATTCTGGCGGTTCGCCGCGCACAACACCGCGGCGGCGGTCCGCGAGGCCCGCACCGTCCTCAGTACGGGCCAGTTCGTGAAGGAGGCGCAGAAGTATGTGCCCGACCTGCGCCGCTCCGACGTCACCCGCGGCCCCCGGGGCATTCGCGCCCAGGCGATGAACGCCGACGGCAGCCTCGAGGACGACTTCGTCATCACCGGGGGGCACCGCGTGATCCACGTCCGGAACGCGCCCTCCCCGGGTGCGACGTCGTCGCTCGCCATCGCCGAACACGTCGTGACGGAAGTTCTCGAACGCACGACCACGTGACGGTCTACGACGTGGTGTCCCGCCCGAGCGGCAGCCCGTCCTCGAGGAATTCCAGTGCGCGCAGGGCGAGCGGCAGATTCCCCGGCAGCAGATCGACCACACCGAGGACGACGCCGACGATGGCCCCGGCGAGCGCGCGGACCTCGAAGTCGTCGGCGGTGCGCCCGACCCTGCGCGCCGTGACGCCCGCGATCATGTCGATGCTGCGCACCATCTCCTGCATGATGGCCCCGCGCAGTTCCGGGACCGAATACATCAGTTCCTGACGCGTCCGCTCGAACTCCATGTCCGCCTCGGACAGACCGGCGAACACGGACTCGGCGGCCTTCCGGAACGCGGTGATCAGCGGGACGTCCGGCGGTTGCGCCTCGATGGCCTCGATCATGGGCGGATCGAGATCGTCGGCGAGGACCAGTTGTTCCTTGGTAGGGAAGTAGCGGAAGAACGTGCTCGGCGACACGTCCGCGGCCTCCGCGATCTGCTCGATCGTGGTGTCGGCGTAGCCCTGTTCGTGGAACAGCCGAAACGCCTCGGCGCGGATGGTCAGCCGGGTGCGCGCCTTCTTCCGCTCCCGGAGGCCTGGTCGGGCATCAGTGGACATGTACCGATTCTGACTCATCCTGCGCAGGGGCCGGGGTATCGCGGGGCGTGAAACGCGCTGCGAGCACGACCGCGACGGCGCAGATTCCCGCGCAGATCCACAGCATGAGGCTCATCCCGGAGACGAACGACGCCTGGACGTGCGCGAGCATCGACGGGTCGCCGGTTGCCTTGGCCACCGCGACGCCGGCGTTGACGCCGTCGCGGACCGGATTCACGTCCAGTTCGCCCAGTTCGGACCGGTACCGGGTGGCGAGGACGGTGCCGAGCACCGCGACCCCGATCGTGCCGCCCGCCTGTCGCAGCGCCTGGATCAGTGCCGAGCCGGAACCGGAACGTTCGGCGGACAACGCCCCCAGGGCGGCTCCCATCGCAGCGGGCATCACAAAACCCATTCCCGCGCCGACGAGCGCGATCCACGTCGCGGTGAACCAGTACGCGGAATCGACGGACGTCAGGGCGCCGGTCGCGAGACCTGCGGTGAGCAGTGCGAACCCGATGACGATGACCGGCCGGGCGCCTGCCCGCCGAAGTAGTTGGTCGCAGAGCCGGGTGCCGACCAGCAGTCCGCCGATCAACGGCAGCAGGCGGAGTCCGCTGCCCAGCGCGTCCACCCCGAGCACGGCCTGAAAGTACTGCGGCACCGTGAAGAACAGCCCGAACATCCCGAAGTTGACGAGCGTCGTGAAGATCGTGCCCCAGCGGAATCCGGGGCTGGCGAACAACGACGTGTCGATCAGCGGATGCCGTGACCGCCGTTCCCACATCGCGAACAGCCCGAGCACGACCACGGACGCCGCGATCGACGTCAAGGCCAGTGCGTCGCCCCAGCCGTCCTGGCCAGCCTTGATGAAACCATAAGTGAGGCTGAGCAATCCGAGCGACGACAGCACGGCGCCGAGGTAGTCGGTGGTCGACCGCTCCTCGCTACGCGATTCCGGCACCAGGGTTGCGACGGCGATCGCGCCGACGACGACCAGGGGCACGTTGATCAGGAACACCGATCCCCACCAGAAGTGCCCGAGCAGCCAGCCGCCGAGGATCGGACCGAGGGGCAGTCCGATCGCGGTGGACGTCACCCAGATGGTCAGTGCCCGCGACCGTTCGTCGGCGTCGGGGAACAGGACGGGCAGCACCGCCATCGACAGCGGCATCATCACCGCGGCTCCCAGCCCCAGCAAAGTGCGTCCGGCGATCAGCTGACCCGACGTGCTCGCGTAGCTGCAGAGCAGCGACGCGGCACCGAACAGGACGAGTGCGCCGAGCAGCAGTTTCTTGCGGCCGTACCGGTCGCCGAGTGCCCCGGCAGGCAGGAGAGCCGCGGCGAGGACCAGCGTGTATGCGGAACTGAACCACTGCAATTGCGAGTTGTCCGCTCCGAGATCGACCGCCAGCGTGGGCAGCGCCACCGTCAGGACCGTGATGTCGAGACCGATGGTCAGCATGGCCACGGACAGGGCGCCGAGCGCCCACCAGCGGCGCGGGGTGACTTCGATGACCGTCGTTTCACTCATGACAGCTCCACTCGAAAGGAAGTTACTATATTTTGATAGTAACTCTCACTTTGTGGCTGTCAAGGGGCGGCAGTGCTCAGCGTCGGCGTAACTGCAGCGTGAATCCCTCCGGCATGAGGGTGAGCCGCTCGGCGACCTTCAGGCGGTAGCCGGGGTCGCCCACGATGTCGTACCGGCGCAGGATCGTGCCGAGAACCAGCACCGCCTCGTGGAGGGCGAACTGCCGTCCGATGCAGGCGCGCTCGCCGGTCCCGAACGGCTTGTACACGTGCGCGGGACGGGACCGGATGCGCTCGGGCAGGAAATGGTCGGGGTCGAACGCCTCCGGGTCGTCACCCCACGCGGGGTCGCGGTGCAGCGCGGGTATGAGGACGAGGACCCAGTCGCCGACCTTCATCGGGTACTTGCCGACGAGGGTCGTGTCGACCGTCGCCTCCCGGCCGTACGCGGGCGCCGTCGGCCACAGCCGCAACGATTCGTCCAGCACCCGGCGCACGTAGCGGAGCTTGGCGACCTGCTCGAACGCGGGTTCCTCGTCGCCCCACACCGCATCGACCTCCGCCTGAGCCTTCGCGAGGACGTCGGGATGCCGCGACAGGTAGTACAGGGCGAAGGACAGTGCACCGGAGGTCGTTTCGTGTCCGGCGACCAGGAACGTCACCACCTGGTGGCGGATGTTCAACTCGTCGATCCGGTGGGGGTCGTTCTCCCGGGCCGCCCGCAGCATGAGTTCGAGCAGGTCCTCGGGGCCGGCCTCGGCGCTGTCGCGGCGGGCGCGGATCACCTCGTCGACGACCTCGGCCATGTGTTCCAGGTTGGCGACGTTGCGGCGATCCGACCGCCGGACCAGCAGGCGTCCGAGCGCCGTCGACTTCACGAACGTGGTGCGCTGCGAATGGCTGAGCGCGCCGACCATTGCCTGCACGAATGGGTGCGGGCGCTCGCGTCGGAAGGAATCGAAGGAATAGCTGAACCCCGTCCGGCCGATGGTCTCGAGCGTCAGCTTCGTCATGTCGGACGACACGTCGACGGGGGAGTCGCCCACGCGCTCGTCCCAGTGCTCCGTCAGTTCGCCGGCAACGTCGAGCATCGTGCGGTGATACGAGCGCATCGCGGATTTCGTGAACGCCGGTGCGAGGAGGTTGTGTGCCTTGCCCCAGTTCGGCTCGTGGTTGTACGCGGTGAACAACCCGTCGCCGCCGACCTCACGCAGCGACGCGACGCCGGGTGCCAGGTGCTTCGCGAACCGGGATTCGTCGGAGAGTTCCGCGACCATGTCGGCGCCGGAGGCGAACACGAACCGGTTGCCGAGAATGTCGCGTTCGAAGATGGGCCCGAGTTTTCTGCCGATCTCCATCGAATTCTGCACGGGAGTGCGGATGCTGATCCCGAACACGTCGCCGAAGACGGGAAGCCGCCATCGGGGATGCGGAATCGTCGCCTCCGCTGTGCTGTGCAGTGATCCGACGCTCATTGTCGACCCCCGTGTCGATGTGGCCCGCGTTACTGAATTGATGTCTAGTACGCAAGGTACGCCTTACTGAACCGGTGTCAAGCAGTACGGTGGCTGGCATGACCAGCGCCCGCCGTCGACTCGCCCCGGAGCAGCGGCGCGCGCAGTTGCTCGACATCGGCGCGCGGTTGTTCGCGGACCGCCCCTACGAGGATGTCTGGATCGAGGAGGTCGCGGAACTCGCCGAGGTGTCGCGCGGATTGATGTACCACTACTTCCCGACGAAGCGGGATTTCTTCGCCGCGATCGTCGAACGCGAATCCGAACGACTCCTCGACGTGACGGCCCCCGACTCCACACTCCCCGTCGAGGAACAGGTCGCGGCCGGACTCGACGCGTACTTCGAGCACGTCGCGAGCCACCGGCACGGAGTCCGGGCCATCAACCGCGGCGCGCTGTCGGCCGACGCCGACATCCGGGCCATCGTCGACCGGGAACTCGACGCGCAGCAGCGCCGCATCGTCGACGCGCTCGATCCGCCCGCCGGCGAGCGCGAACTCGTCGGCGTCGCCGTGCGCGGCTGGATCGCCTTCGTCCGCGCCGTCTGCATGGACTGGCTCGACCACCCCTCGATCGCCGAGAGCGAGCTACGGGAACTCTGCCTCCGCTCGCTGCGGGGCATGCTGAGTGGACGGCTCGACTGAGCCGCTCGTCTCGACGACGTCAACATGTCGATCACGTGTAGCCAAACACTGGCACTTAAATAAATCAGTTGATATATTTAAGCCGAAATCCGTTCCGTGATCAAGGAGATCCCGCATGAGTGCACCCACCGTTACGTCGCAGGGCCGAACGAATCCGGTGAAGACCGAGACGGAACTGCGTCGTGAACTCGCGGCGGTGTACCGACTGCTCGCGCATTTCAAGATGACCGACCTGATCTTCACGCACGTCTCGGTCCGGCTGCCCGGGCCCGAACATCACTTCCTCATCAACCCGTACGGCCTGCTCTTCGAGGAGATCACCGCCTCCAACCTGGTGAAGATCGGACTCGACGGCGAACTCGTCGAACCGTCCGAATATCACGTCAACCCTGCGGGATTCGTGATCCACGGCGCGATCCACGAGGCCCGGACGGACGCGCAGTGCGTGCTGCACACCCACACGAAGGCCGGGTGCGCGGTGGCCGCGCAGGAGCAGGGCCTGCTGCCGCTGAACCAGATCTCGATGGAGTTCTACAACCGGGTCGGCTACCACGACTACGAGGGCATCGCCCTCAACACGGCCGAGCGGGTGCGGTTGGTCGAGGACCTGCGCGATCACCCCGCGATGATCCTGCGCAATCACGGACTGCTCACCGTCGGCGAGTCCGCCGCCGAGGCGTTTCTGCGAATGTTTTACCTGGAGAAGGCGTGTGACATCCAGATCGCCGCCCAGGCATCGGGCGACCTGCGCGTTCCATCGCCCGAGATCGCCGAGCATACGGCGCGGCAGTTCGCCGGCGAGGCCACCGACGACTTCGCCGACGACCAGGCCTACGAGATGGCGTGGGCGGCGCTGCTGCGGATGCTGGACCGGACCGCCCCCGAGTACAAGGACTGAACAGCGCCACAAGGACTGACAGGGGCAATCACATCCCCGGTGAGGCAACGACTCCCACCGGGGATGCGCCCGTCAGGACCGCGGCGACGTTGCGCGCCGACTGCTCCGCCAGCGTGCGCGCGACCTGCGGCGAGTACCACGCGGCGTGCGGGGTGATCACGAGGTTGGGGATGTGCAAGATCGGATCATCCTGTGCGGGAGGTTCGTTCGGAAGGACGTCGACGGCAGCACCGGCCAGGTGCCCGCTGCGCAGTGTGGCTCCGAGCGCGTCGTGGTCGACGAGTCCGCCGCGGGAGACGTTCACCAGATACCCGCCGCGCCGCATCGTCGCCAGCGCACGCTCGTCGATCAGCCCCTGCGTCTCGGGGGTCAGGGGAACGTGCAGACTCAATACGTCGGAGCGGCGCAGTAGTTCCTCGAACCCGACCACCTCGATGCCGTCGGCCGCCAGTTCCGCGGTGCGGTCGCTCAGCCCGCGACCGCTGACGAGCACGGTCATCCCCACCGTCCGGGCCCGCACCGCGAGCGCGCCGGCGATCCGGCCGAAGCCGTAGAGGCCCAGCACGGTTCCCGCGATGCGCCGCGGTGGTGCGGCCGTGACGTCCCACCCGCCGGCGCGTACGGAGCCGTCGAGGGTGTGGGTGGATCGGATCAGTCCGAGGGCGAGCGCGAACGCGTGGTCCGCGACCTCCTCGGTGCAGTAGTCCACTGCCCGCGTGACCCACAGGCCGCGTTCGTGCGCCGCCGACACCGGCAGGTGGTCGTACCCGGCGGAGGTGGCCGACAGTAGTCGCAGGTCCGGGAGTGCCGACAGGTGACGCGGCTCGAGTCCGGTGTTTTCCGGACCCACCAGCAGGGCGACGACACCCGGTCCGGACGGGAACTCGGACTGATGAATCACCTCCGCGGAAATACCCGCGGCGGCAAGAGAATCGGACAGCACTTCGGCCGGGATGAAGCCGTCGAGGACGACGACACGGTCGGTCATGTGCCCACCGCTCCCGCTTCTTCGGTGGTGCGTCGCACGGCGGCGTCGACGCAGCGCGCGGCCGCGTCCCCGGTGCTGATCGCTTCCATCACAACGGGATCCAGGATGGCCTGCAGTGCAAGCCCGTCGGTCAGCGCCACCAGTGCGACGGTGACGGCGTCCGCGTCGAGGTCGGCGGAGACGATGCCCTCCCGCTGTGCGGCGACGACCGCCTCGCGCACGACGCCGCGCCAGCGGGCGAGGAAGCCCGCGATCTCACCGCGGGCCGTGTCCTCGGCCGCCCCCTCCGCATAGAAGAACAGGAAGACGCGGGTCATCGCGAGTCGGCGTTCGTCGAGCGGCAGGATGCTGGCGGTGATGTTCCGCAGCTTCTCGATCGGACCGGCGCCCTCCTCCTCGAGGATCGCCCGGTACAGGTCGCCCTGGATGTCGCCGGCCCGGCGAAGCGCCCCGAGGAGCAGTTCGTGCCGGGACCCGAAGTAGTGGTTCAACACTCCGGTCGACCATCCGCTCTCCTCCGCCACCGCCCGCGTGGTGACGGCGGAGATTCCTTCCCTGGCGATCAACGCGAGAACGGCGTCGGCGAGCGTTTGTCTCCGCTCGTCGTGGTCGACGATCTTCGGCACGATCATTCCTCCCGCTCGTGCGCACTCACCCTCGTGCGCCGGTGTCCCTCAGGCTATCGGTGTCGATGTGCTCGCACCGCTCGGTGTCGATGTGCTCGCACCGCTCGGTGCCGGGACCGGAACCGGCTCTTCCTCGTCCTTTCCCGACACTCGCGCGTTCCACACCGACATCACGTTCGCCGGGGTGGGCTCGGTGAACAGGCTGGTCGCGACGAATACCACCAGGGCGCTGACGAGTCCCACGTACACCGGTTCGTTCGCCATGACGTCGCCGACGACGAACATCGTGGCGATGGTCGCGAGGGTGCCCACCGCCATGGCCGCCATCGCGGCCGTTCCCGTGGCGCGCTTCCAGACCAGTCCGCCGAGGATGGGGACGAGGAGTCCGCCGACCAGGATGTCGTAGGCGATCGTCAGCGCGGAGACGATGTCGTTGATGAGCGCGGCGATCACGATGCTGACGAGGCCGATCACGATCACGTAGAGACGGTTGCCGCGCACGTCGGCTTCCGGGTCGGACGTGTCCAGTTCGGGCCGGGTACGGCCGAAGATCTGGGCGACCAGCGGAAGGACGTCCTGCCGGGCGACCGTGGCGGTCGCGATCAGCGCGCCGGACGCGGTCGACATCATCGCGGCCACCGCGGCGGCGAGGACGATGCCGCTGAGGCCGACTGGCAGGACGTGGACTGCGACGTCGGCGTACACGTCGTCGGACGAACCGATGTCGGGCATGAGGGCGGATGCGGCCAGACCGATCAGCGCGCCCGCGACGCCGTACAGCAGGCAGTAGATGCCGGCGGTGACGCCGCCCCACCGTGCGACCTCGGGCGACTTCGCGGTGAACACGCGCTGCCAGATGTCCTGACCGATGAGGATGCCGAGGGTGTAGACGACGAAGAACGTGATGATGGTGCCGGTGCCGATGGTGCCGAGCCCGAGTGCCTGTTCGCCCACGCGCTCCTTGATGCCGGCGTACCCGCCCGCCTTGCTCCACGTGAACGGCAGCAGCAGGACGAAGACGCCGATGGTCTTGATGACGAACTGGACGACGTCGGTGAGCGTGATCGACCACATGCCCCCCATCGCGGAGTAGGCCACGACGATGAGGCCGCCGAGGACCACCGACAGCGTCCGGTCGAAGCCGAACAGCACGTTGAAGATGGTGGCGTAGGCAATCGTGGACGTGACGGTCAGCATGAGCGTGTACGCCATCATCACGAGACCGGACGCGCCGGTGGCGTCGATGCCGTACCGGAGTTTCAGCATCCCGGAGACGGTGTAGACCTTCAGGCGCTGGATTCGCGCCGCGAAGAGCAGGCTGAGCAGCAGCACGCCGGCGGCGATCGACACGACCAGCCACATTCCGGAGATGCCGTACTTGTAGCCGAGGCCGACGCCGCCGACGGTGGAGGCGCCGCCGATGACGACCGCCGCCATCGTGCTGGTGTAGAGGAATCCGCCGAGGCGGCGGCCTGCGACGAGGTATTCGCTGGAGTTGCTCGCCCGGCGTTTGCCCCACCAGCCGAACGCGAGCATCGCGCCCAGGTAGATCAGGATGATGGTGATGTCCATGGTGCGTCCTTCACGTGTCCTAGCGGATCGGTGATGACGGGCGCGGGTCCCGTCGGTGCCGGTCTCGTCAGACCGTTGCCCTAGACGGTAGGAGAACATTGACGTGAAATAAATCACTTGATACAAATAATCACTTCAGAAAATCGTGAAGTAATGGTGCGAGCCAGCTCACACCCTGTTTTCGACCCTCCCGGAGGAGCACGATGCGCAGCTCGCTGCCCGATCTGAAGCTCCTCCAGATCTTCGCGGCCGTCGTCCGGCACCAGGGGTTCGCACCCGCGCAGCAAGAACTCGGTCTGTCCGCGTCGGCGATCAGCACGTACATGAGTCAGCTCGAACGCCACCTCGGCATCGTGCTGTGCCACCGCGGCCGCGGCGGATTCGGTCTGACCAGCAAGGGCGAGCTCTACCACAAGGAATGCCTCCGCATCCTCGGGGAGCTCGAAGGCTTCGAACGCTACGGCGCCGCGCTGCAGGGAGAACTCCGGGGCACCCTCACCATCGGGGTTCTCGATTCCACCGTCACCGACGCCACCCTGCCGCTCGCCGACGTGATCGGCGTGTTCAGCAAGGACCATCCCGCCGTCTACCTCGACCTCAAGATCCAGACGCCGCACGAACTGCAGGTCGGGGTGCTCGACGATCGGATCGACGTCGCGGTCGGCGCGTTCGCGTCACCGATGAACGGCCTCGTCTCCCAGGCGCTGCACCGGGAACAGCATTGGCTGTACTGCAGCGACAAGCATCCGCTGTTCGGCAGGAAGCGGGTGCCGCCCGAGGTCATCATGCAACAGCGGATGGTGACCCGCGGCTACTGGTCCGAGCAGGAACTCGCCCGCCAGGGATTCCCGCAGCCCTCGGCGACGGTGGAGAACATGGAGGCGCAACTCATCCTCGTGCTGTCCGGCGCCTACATCGGATACCTGCCCGAGCACTACGCGGAGTACTGGGTCGACCGGAACCGGCTGCGCCCGATCCTGCCCGCGTCGTTCGGCTATCAGGCGCCGTTCTCGCTGATCTACCGGCGCGGCCGGGCCCGCGAACCGATGGTCCTCACGTTCCGCGAGTTCGTCCGGACCAGCATGGACAGCTGACCGTCGCTCACTCGGTGGGGGAGCCAAGTTCCGCCGACAGCGCACGGCAATGTTCGACCAGGACGAGACCGTGCTGTGCGCACAGCGCGTCGTCGAGGCGGAACGACGGCCCGATGACGCTGAGCGCGCCCACGATCCGCCCCACCGCGTCGTAGATGGGGGCCGCCACACCCGTCGACTGGTCCTCGATGGTGTCGTGGGCGATCGCGTATCCCTCGCTCTGGAGGTCGCCCCGCAGCGCGGCGCCGACGGCCGTGCCCTCGAGCGGCACCGTCTGCCCGACCCAGCCCATGTGCCGGATGGCGTGGGTGCCCTCGATCTGCGCGAGATACAGGGCGGTGCCCTTCGGGCCGTGGGTCGACAGGTACGTGGATTCGCGGGTTCCCTCCGCGATCGCGACCATCGCGGGCCGGGCCCGGGACAGCAGCTGGTTGTCGCTGATCGCCCGGGCGCCGATCTGGAGAAGTCGCGGTCCGGCCCGGTAGACGTTGTCGTCGCCGCGGACCAGGAACTCGCTCTGCTCCATGCTGCGGATCAGGCGCAGCGCGGTACTCGTGGCGAGGCCGGCGGCCTTCGCGGCGTCGCCGAGCGTCAGCCCGCCCTGCTCGGTGATCGCGCCGAGCAGTTCGAAGGTGCGGCTCGCGCTGCGGGTCACATCTCCGGGGGCCATGGGTTCTCTCCTGACGGTCGCGGGTGTCGGCGTGAATCTACCGTGACGCGATCTCGGACAGCAGGGGCTGCCGGTGTTCGTCGAGCAGCGGGCTGCGGCGGACCCCGGGGCGTGCGCTGTCGCCGAACACGACCGGCTGCCGCACGTAGTCGATGGTTCCCGCGACGGGATGCTCGAACGATTCGACGAGTCCTCGGTGCCTGCTCTGCTCGGACGACAACGCCTGTTCGACGTTCCAGATCTCGGAGCCCGCCAGTCCGGCCGCGCCGAGGATCGCGACCACCTCGGCGACCGTCTTGTCCTTCGCCCAGATCTCGATCTCGGTGCGCAGGGCGGGTTCGTGATCGGTGCGGGAGGTGTCGTCCGCGAAACGGTTGTCGCCGAGAAGATCTGCGCGATCCATGGTGTGCGCGAGCTTCTCGAACCCGGACTGGCTGGCGACGGCGAGGACGAACAGGCCGTCCGACGCCCGGTACGTGTCGAACGGGGTGGACACGGGATGGCGATTTCCCACGCCTGCCGGCGCGACCCCGGATGCCTGCAACTGGCTGTGCGCGGTGGGGAGCATGGCCAGCATGCTGTCGAACATGGCGACGTCGAGGTGTTGCCCCACACCCGATTCCCGGGTGCCGACCAGGGCGGAGCTGATGCCCCACGCCGCGAACAGACCCGCGACGAGGTCGCCGAACGACTCGCCGAGCCGGGTCGGCCCGGATTCGGGGGAACCGGTGATGCTCATGATCCCCGACATCGCCTGCACGACGAGGTCGTAGGCGGCCGCGCCCGCGAGCGGCCCGTCCTGCCCGAAACCGGAGATGGACGCGTACACCAGCCGGGGGTTGCGGGCGTGGACGGTGTCGTAGTCGATGCCGAGCCGGGTGGTCACGCCGGGCCGGAAGTTCTCGACGAGGACGTCTGCCGTGTCGAGGAGGTCGAGCAGGACGGCGCGATCCGCTTCGTCCTTGAGATTGAGTGCCAGTGAGCGCTTTCCACGGTTCAGCACGTTGAAATAGATGCTCTCGCCGTCGCGGAACGGGCCGAGGTGCCGCGAGTCCTCGCCGGCGGCGGGCTCGATCTTGACGACGTCGGCGCCGGCGTCCGCGAGCAGCGCCGTGCAGTACGGCCCGGCCAGAACACGGGAGAGATCGACGACGCGGATGCCGTCGAGGGGAGGCAGGGTAGGCATAACGAGCCCTTCTCAGAATTCGGTCGAGCGCGGCGACGGCGCGTTGGAGGCGATGGTGAGCAGCTGGATCTGCGAGGTGCCCTCGAAGATCCGGAGGATCCGGCAGTCGCGGTAGAGGCGTTCGATCTCGGATTCGCGCATGAACCCGGCGCCGCCGTGAATCTGCACGGTCTGGTCGACGATCGAGAAGCAGGCCTCCGTCGCCACGTACTTCGACACCGAAGCGGCGCGGCGCAGGTCCGCTCCGGCGTCCTTCACGTCCGCCGCCCAGTCTGCGGTGACCCGGGAGGCGACGAGTTGTGCGTCGCACGCACCCAGCAGCAACTGGATCGCCTGGAATTCGGCGATGGGGTGTCCGAACTGTTTGCGCTCGGCCGCGTAGGACCGGCCCAGTTCCCAAGCACGCAGCGCGATTCCGTTCGCCATCGCGGCCACGTCGATGCGGGCGCGGTTGAGGGCGGCGAGTGCGATGTTGCCGCCGCGCCCCTCCGTTCCCACCACCGCGTCGTGGGGCAGCACCACGTCGTCGAGGTACACGGTGTAGGTGGGCGCCGATCGGATGCCCAGCTTGTCCTGCGGCTCCGAGTAACTCACGCCGGGAGTGCCCTGGGGGAGGACGAACGCGGTGATGCCACGGAAGCCGGCGGACGGATCGGTCTTGGCGAAGAGGACGACCAGGTCGGCCTCCTTGGCGTTGGAGATGTACGTCTTCGACCCCGACAGGTGCCACCCGTCGTCCTCGCGCCGCGCCGTCGTGCGCATCGACGCGATGTCGGAGCCGGCGTCCGGTTCGGTGAGGGCGAACCCGGCGAGCAGTTCCCCGGACGCGAGGCGGGGCAGCCACCGGTGCTTCTGCTCCTCGGTGCCGCCGACAAGGATCGGCTCGAGCCCCAGGTAGTGCGCGGTGTAGATCGAGGCGAGGGCGGCGTCGGTGCGGGCCACCTCCTCGATGGCGATCAGCTGCGTCTTGGTGGACATGCCCAGTCCGCCGAATTCCTCGGGCACCGAGATCCCCATGAGGTCCTGTTCGCCCAGTCGCTTCACCAGTTCCGCCGGGAACTCCCGCGTCTCGTCCCGGAAGGCCGCGCCGGGGTGGATCTCACGGTTGGCGAAGGCGCGCACTGCGCCGCGGAACTCGGCGGCATCGAGCAGCTGATCGGTCACGGGAACTCCTGTCGGAAGATCGAAATTGCCATCTAGTGAAATAGCAATGCCACTTGGTGGCATACCGACTATGAAGGAGTACGCCGAATTTGTCCAGGGGATGCCGATGCGATCGGCGACCGCGAATGCTGCCGGCTGTCCTTCTTCGGGTTCATCTCGATGAAGTAGTATCGCGGGTGATATCACCTTGGCCTGTCGAAGCAGGCGAAGCTGGTCGCGAGGATGAGGGCGAGTCCTATCGGGTCGGCCAAGTCGTCATCGCCTTCGGCAGGCTTACGAAGGAGGCTGACAATGGCTGACGCAACGCACTACACCTATCGGGTGACCTGGTCGGAAGACGACGGCGAGTTCGTCGGGGCCGTCGCCGAATTCCCATCGTTGTCATGGCTGGCGGAAACGCAGGCCGAGGCACTCGACGGTGTCATCGGTGTCGTCCGCGACGTCCTCGAGGACATGGCGGTGACCGGCGAGCAACCACCAGTGCCGATCGCTGATCGTCCCTACAGCGGCAAGTTCATGGTGCGAACCTCGCCGCAGGTACACCGGAGCCTGGCGATCGAGGCGGAAGAGCAGGGCGTGTCGCTCAACATGCTGATCAACCAGAAGATCACAGCTCCTGCTGTGCCCCAGTCGACAGCCGTCGGCGCCGCCTGAAGAGAGGTCGCCGTGGCAAAGTCATAGAACTTCAACAGTTCTGCACTGCAGGAATTTTCACTCAAGCCGTGGATTCGGTGGGGGCATCTGGGCGCGGACCCGGACGCGACACGGGAGCAGTCGGCGGCCCAGTTCGACGAGAAGGCGGTCCGGGGTTCCTGACCGACAGGATCTCCCCCAACACCGACGGGAGTTACACCGGGGCCGTCTACGTGGGCGGCAGCCAGGTGGGAAGTTTCGGCCTCTCGAGATAGCTGTCCCGGGGCCTGCTACGACAACGAGGCCGCACCTCTCGGGTGCGACCTCGTCGTCACAGTGTCATCGGGGCGTCGGTCAGACGGCCCGCACGTTCTGGGCCTGCGGGCCCTTCTGGCCCTGTCCGACCTCGAACTCCACCCGCTGGTTCTCCTCCAGCGACTTGTAGCCGCTGCCCGAGATCTCGGAGTAGTGAACGAACACGTCCGCGCTACCGTCGTCCGGCGCGATGAATCCGAAGCCCTTCTCGCTGTTGAACCACTTCACAACACCCTGCGCCATACCGTTCACTCCCTGAGTTGCCGCCCGGGATCTCACATCGAGATCCCGTTCGCGTAAATCTCATCCTGTCATCTAGCCGCGCGTGCTTCCAGTGGTAGGCCCACGAATCCTCCGGATCCGAGGCTCCGGGGAGGTCATGGGCGAGAAATTTCCCCCACGGAACCGATGATTCTGCCCGTCGGGGGCGGTCCTACCTGCGACCGATGATCACCTGCAACGAGGAGAACCCGATGAATTCCGCATCGACCGCCACCACCCACGCCCGGACCCTCGACGTTCCCGGTGCCAGGCTGTACTACGAGGTACGGGGCTCGGGTCCCGTCGTGGTGCTCGTCGGCGCCCCGATGGACGCCGACTCCTTCGCGCCCGCGGCCGATCTGCTGGCCGCCGGATACACCGTGCTCACGACGGACCCGCGGGGCATCCGCCGCAGCCCGGTCGACGACCGCGACCGCGATTCCACCCCGGAGATGCGCGCCGACGACCTCGCCCGGTTGCTGATGCACCTCGACGCAGGCCCCGCCGTGGTGTTCGGTTCCAGCGGCGGCGCCGTCAGCGCGCTCGCGCTCGTGCAGGCGCATCCCGACCTGGTGCACACCGTGGTGGCTCACGAGCCGCCGCTGGACGAACTGCTCGACGACCGCGAGCACCTGCGCGTGAAGACCGACGAGATCATCGACGCCCACCTCGGCGGGGACGTCGCAGGGGCGTGGAGGAAGTTCCTGGACCTGGCGAACATCCACCTGCCCGAGGAGGTGTTCCAGCAGATGGTCGGGGATGAGCGGGACGAGCAGACCGAGGCCGACGAGTACTTCCAACACGCGCACATGCTGCGCCCGACCACCCGCTGGTGCCCGGACGTCGCCGCGCTGCGCTCGGCGTCCACCCGCGTCGTGGTCGGGATCGGCGAGGAGTCGGGAGGTCAACTCTGCGACCGGACGTCGCGGGCGCTCGCCGCCGAACTGGGCGTCGAGCCCACACTGTTCCCGGGTGATCACATCGGCTTCGCCCACGACCCGGCCGCGTTCGTCACCCGCCTGCGCGCAGTGCTGCGGGAGGGCTGAGCGCAGGCTCCCCGGGCGATCTCAGCCCACGATCGGAATGCGCTTCGTGGCGATCCGGTGGATGAATCGGGCGGCGGTGCGGGCGGTGCGGTTGTCGATGTCGAACGATGGATTGAGCTCGGCGACATCGACAACCGCGAGCTTTCCGCTGGCGGCGACCGCGTCGCACACGAATTGAATCGTCTCCGCGGGCACGCCGTACGCTGCGGGAGCGCTCACTCCCGGCGCGACCGCGGCGGGGAGGACGTCGAGGTCGATGGTGAGGTAGACGAGATCGACGTCCGACAGGAACTCGCTGACGAACACGGCCACCCGGTGCCGGTCGGAGACCGAGCACTCGTCGTCCAGGAGGTACCGGACGTCGTACCCGCGTGCGGTGTCGAACAGCGCGGTGGTGTTGCTGGGCTGGCTGATGCCGAGCACGGAGTACTGCAGGGTGGTGCCCGCCGCGTGTTCCCGTTCGAGGATCTGCCGGAACGGTGTGCCCGAACTCGGCACCGGATCGGACCGCAGGTCGAAGTGCGCGTCCAGGTTCAGGATCCCGACCCGTTTGCGCGGGGTCCGGACCGCCGCCTGCGCCAGACCGAGGTACGTCCCGAACGCCACCTCGTGGCCGCCGCCGAGGACCACCGGGAACTGGCCGGCGTCGAGCGTCGCGGCAACCACCGCGCCCAGCGCCTCCTGCCCGGCTTCGAGGCGATTGTCGGTGACCGCGACGGTGCCGGCGTCATACGCGCGGAGCGGCTCGGCGAGCGCCATAGACGACAGCGCGCTCCGCAGCGCGTCCGGACCGCGGGACGCCCCGCGGCGCCCCTTGTTCCGTTCCACGCCCTCGTCGCTGGAGAATCCGATGAACACGCAGGCGCCCGGCTCGGCGCCGTCCCGGAGCGGGGTCACCGCCTGGTGCCAGCGGAGGTGGTGACTCGACGTGCCGTCCATCCTGCCGACCCAAGGGGGTGGCGGTATCAACAGGTTCTCCATCATCGCAATGCCCTCGCTTTCTCGTGACCGACGTGCGCGGACCAGGCGAGTTCGCCGCCCCGCCACACATCGCTGACCAGGGGGACGCCGGGCCGGTAGGCCAGGTGCAGGTACGACGGCGCGTCGAGGGAGAGGGCATCGGCCCGCGCTCCGGGACGCAGGACCCCGACGTCGGCGCGTTGCAGCGCGCGGGCGCCGCCCGCCGTCGCCGCCCAGATCGCTTCGTCCGGGGTCATGTGCATGTCCCGCACCGCGATCGCGATGCAGAACGGCAGGCTGGTGGTGTAGCTGGTGCCGGGGTTGCAGTCCGCGCCCAGCGCGACCGTGACCCCGGCGTCGAGCAGGGCCCGGGCATCGGGGTACTTGTTGCGGGTCGAGAAATCCGCGCCGGGCAGGAGGGTCGCCACCGTCGAACTCTGCGCCAGCGCGTCGATGTCGGCCTGCGTGGTGTAGCAGACGTGGTCGACGGACGCGGCGCCGAGTTCGACGGCGAGCTGGACTCCGGGCCCCTCGCGGAGCTGGTTGCCGTGGACGCGGGGGATCAGCCCCTTCGCCATTCCGGCGGTGAGCACGGCGTGCGCCTGATCGCGGTCGAACGCGCCGGTCTCGCAGAACACGTCGATCCATTTCGCCTGCGGTGCACAGGCATCGATCATCTCCGAGCACACCATGGCGACGTAGTCGTCGGCGCGGCCCGCGTATTCCGGCGGCGGAACGTGAGCGGCGAGCAACGTCACCTCGTCGGTGAGGGACGCCGCAATCCGCGTGCTGCGCAGTTCGTGCGCGACCGTCTGCCCGTAGCCGGTCTTGCACTCCACCGTGGTGCTGCCCGACCGCAGCGACTCGTCCAGCAGTCGCCGCGTGTTCGCCTGCAGTTCTTCGTCGGTGGCGTTCCGCGTCGCCTCGATCGTGTTGCGGATGCCACCTGCCGCGTACGGCTGCCCGGCCATGCGGGCGGCGAATTCCTCCGCGCGTTCCCCGCCGAACACCAGGTGCGAGTGGCTTTCGACGAAGCCCGGCAGCACCGCCCGGCCGTCGAGGTCGTGCCCGACGTCCGCGGCGGGCGCCGCGTCGGTGCTGCCGACCCAGGCCACCACGCCGCCGTCGAAGACGACGGCGGCGTCGCGGATCAGCCCGAGCGGACCTTCCCCCACTGTCGGGTCGTTGGTCACCAGGGTGCCGATGCCAGTCAGCGCTGTGGAGCGGGAGGTGTTCGCTGTCACTGCTGTTCCTTCCAGTGGTTCGAAGATACGGTCGCTCGGGCGGATGGTCATCCCTCGGACATCGGCACGCGGACGCCGCGCTCGCGGGCGACGTCGGCGGCGTGGTCGTAGCCGGCGTCGACGTGCCGGATGACGCCCATGCCGGGGTCGTTGGTCAGGACCCGCTCCAACTTCTCCGCGGCCAGGTCGGTGCCGTCCGCGATGCACACCTGACCGGCGTGGATGGACCGGCCCATGCCGACCCCGCCGCCCTGGTGGATGGACACCCACGACGCGCCCGACGCGGTGTTGACGAGCGCGTTGAGCAGCGGCCAGTCGGCGATCGCGTCGGAGCCGTCGAGCATCGACTCGGTCTCACGGTACGGCGACGCGACCGATCCGGAATCGAGGTGGTCGCGACCGATGGCGACGGGCGCCGACAGCTCACCGGACGCCACCATCTCGTTGAACTTCAGGCCGGCCTTGTGCCGTTCGCCGTAGCCGAGCCAGCAGATCCGGGCCGGCAGACCCTCGAACGCCACCTTTTCGCCTGCCATCGTGATCCACCGCTTGAGGTGCTCGTTCTCGGGGAACAGTTCGAGGATCGCCTTGTCGGTGGCCTCGATGTCCTTCGGGTCGCCCGACAGCGCGGCCCAGCGGAACGGGCCGAGGCCCTCCTCGAACAGCGGACGGATGTAGGCGGGCACGAATCCGGGAAAGTCGAATGCGCGGGAGTAGCCGGCCTTGCGGGCCTCGTCACGGATGGAGTTGCCGTAGTCGAACACCTCGGCGCCCTTGTCGAGGAAGCCGACCATCGCGGCGACGTGGCGGGCCATCGACGCGCGGGAGTCCTCGGTGAACTTCACCGGGTCCTTGTCGGCCATCGCCTTCATGTCGGCGAAGTCGATGCCGAGCGGCAGGTATGACAGCGGGTCGTGTGCCGACGTCTGGTCGGTGACGATGTCGATGGGGGCGTTCATGGCCAGCAGTTCGGGGAAGATCTCGGCGGCGTTGCCCTCGAGCCCGATGGACAGCGGACGCTTCGCGTCGCGGGCCTCGATCGCCAGACGCAGGGCGTCGTGGATGTCGGTGGCCTTGGTGTCGAGGTACTTGTGCGCGATCCGGCGGTCGATGCGGGTGACGTCGCAGTCGACGCAGATCGCGACGCCGTCGTTCATCGTCACGGCGAGGGGCTGGGCGCCGCCCATGCCGCCGAGGCCCGCGGTCAGGGTGATGGTGCCGGCGAGCGAGCCGCCAAAGCGCTTCCGGCCGACCGCGCCGAACGTCTCGTACGTGCCCTGCAGGATGCCCTGCGTGCCGATGTAGATCCACGACCCGGCCGTCATCTGCCCGTACATGATCAGTCCGAGGGCGTCGAGCTTGCGGAACTCCTCCCAGTTGGCCCAGTCGCCCACCAGGTTCGAGTTCGCGAGCAGGACGCGGGGCGCCCACTCGCTGGTGCGGAACACACCGACCGGCTTGCCGGACTGCACCAGCATCGTCTCGTCCGACTTCAGGGTCTTCAGCGTGCGGACCATCGCGTCGAACGCTTCCCAGCTGCGCGCGGCCTTGCCGGTGCCGCCGTAGACGACGAGCGAGTCGGGGTGCTCGGCGACCTCGGGGTCGAGGTTGTTCATCAGCATGCGCAGGGCGCCTTCTTGCTGCCAGCCGAGGGTCGTCAGTTCGGTGCCGCGGGGCGCCGACACGTGGCGGGGTCCGGAAACCGGAGGCGTCGTGGTGGTCATGTCGTGTACTCCTTGATGGTCGAACGAGAGAGGTGGAAGAGTTTGGGGGTCAGCGTGATTCACTGTCGTGTGTCAGCCATGGCGGTGTGTTCCGGGTAGATCATGGCCGGGGGCGGGTTGCTGCTGCGCCGTGCGAGCGGGTAGTAGATCGCGGCGGTGAAGACGATGCCGACGATCCAGGAGATGTCCGCGCCGCCCAGCATGTCCGTCACCGGGCCGGTGTAGAGCTTCTGCGCGAGGAACGGGATCTGCGCGACGACGCCGATGGCGTAGCAGCTCATCGCGGTCTTGTTCCAGCGGCCGTAGCGGCCCGCCGGGTCGTACAGGGCCGGGATGTCCACGCGCTCCTTGGAGATGAGGTAGTAGTCGATCAGGTTGATGGCGCTCCAGGGCGTGAAGACCATCAGCAGCACGAGGACGAAGTTCTTGAAGTTGTTGAGGAAGTCGGCGCTGGCACCGATCGCGATCAGCATCGACACCGCGACGAACCCGATGATGTACAGGGTGCGGGCCCGGGACGAGATGCGCGACTGCCCGTTGAACGCGGTCACGGTGGTCAGGATCGACATGAATCCGCCGTACGCGTTGAGGCAGTTGACGGTGAGCTTCCCGACCAGGATCACCAGGTAGATCATCAGGGCGATGACGGCGGGTCCGGCGAGTTCGCCGATGAAGCCGACCTGGTCGCTGAGGAACGCGTCGCCGGCGACGGCGGCGACGAGCGCGCCCAGCGTCATCGACCACTGCGAGCCGATCACGCTGCCCGCGAACGTCGACCAGAAGGTCTTCCGCTCGCTCGTCGAGCGCGGCAGGTAGCGGGAGTAGTCCGCGACGTACGGTCCGAACGTCAACTGCCAGCCGGCTCCGAGCGAGATCGCGAGGAGGAACGTGACGATGTCGAAGCCCTTGATCCCGACGAACGCGGCCACGTCGTACTCGGCGAACAAGCGGATCAGCAGGTAGGTGAAGCCGATGATGCCGACGACGGTCGCGACCTTGCCGACCACGTGGATGAGCTTGTACCCGGTCACCGCCACGAACGCGGTCATCGCGCCGAAGATGAGGATGCCGACGGTGGCGTTGTCGATGTGGAGGATCTCGTTCACGGCCTGACCGGCGAGGACGCTGCCGGTCGCGGCGAAGCCGAGATACATCAGGACGACCAGGACGAGCGGGAGCACGGCGCCGAGGACGCCGAACTGGGCCCGGCTCGAGATCATCTGCGGCAGGCCGAGGCGCGGTCCCTGAGCGGAGTGCAGGGCCATGACGGCACCGCCGAAGACGTTGCCGATCAGCAGGCCCACGATTGCCCACAGCGCGTCCGCGCCGAAGACGACCGCGAGTGCGCCGTCGACGATCGCGGTGATCTGCATATTGGCGCCGAACCAGAGCGTGAACTGGCTGCGCGGAGATCCGTGGCGCTCGTCGTCCGGGACGACGTCGATGGTGCGACGCTCCGGCGCGAGGCTGATCTCGGGAGGTCCCTCGTGTGTCATAGGCCTGTTCTCTCTGTGACGAGTCCGGCAGCTTCTGGTCGGTCCCGGGTGCTCTGTCCCATGTCCTGAATCCAGTGTGCTCTGACTCACGTTTTTTATCGCCTTAGATGTATAGTCCTGTATAGACAACCCCCTGTCAAGCGTTCTCCAAGGACCCAGCCGAGAAGCGTGCCGGCCCGCCACTGCACCAGCCGGGAGTCCCGATGCTCCCGACGGAAGGTACTGACATGAGACTAATTTCGACGTCCTCACATCCGCTCGAGCGCGATGAGCAGCTGTTTTCCGATCACGAGGCGCGCGAGCGCTTCCTCGACCTCTACCTCCGCACCGCAGGTCACCCCTACGCCGACAACGCGGATCCCGAGGCACGTGATCGGATCGCGAACACACATCTCGAGACGGGGCGGCACCGGATCCCCGGGACCGCGGTCGTGCGCGGAGTCGACGCCGCGGACCCCAGCGGGATCGGACCCGCCGTGCAGATCGTCACCGACGACATGGCGCTGCTCGTCGAATCGGTACTCCTCACCGCGGGCAGGGTCGGCGCCCCCATCGAGGAGGCACTGCACCCGGTCGTCGCCGCCCGCCGCACGGAGTCGGGCACCCTCACCGACGTGCGTCCGGCCACCGAACCGGGGACGGCGGAGTCCTGGATCCACGTGGGACTTCGCTCCGACACCGGCGAGACGGTCGTCGCCGCACTCGTCGAATCCCTGACCGCCGTCCTCGCCGACGTGCGCCGGGTCAACACGGACCTGGCGCGCATGCGCGAACTCCAGACCCAGGTGTCCGGGCAACTCGACGCGCAGGCAGGCCAGGACGCGCTGTCCGAAGAACTCCGCGAGGCCGCCGACTTCCTGCGCTGGTGCGAAGCGGGCAACTTCACCGTCCTCGGATACGCGCGGTACGACGCCGACGGCGCACCCCGGGAAGGTCTCGGTGTTCTCCACGACCGGGAGGGCGACCGTGCACCGGCCACCGATGCCGGTCCCGTCCTCGCGATCGGGCAGGCGGCGCTTCCGGTGTCCGTGCACCGTTCGTCGTATCCGTCCTTCGTCGGTGTCCGGGCCGCAGGGGAGGAGCACCGCTTCGTCGGCGTGTTCACGCCCGCGGGCAGGCACGAGAACGTCCTGGACATCCCGGGTGCGGGCCGCCGGGTGCGGGCCCTGCTCGACCGCGCCGGCTTCGACATCGATTCCTTCTCCGGACAGGCCGTGCTGCAGGTCGTGCAGGCGCTGCCGCTGACCGAGTTGTTCGCAGCGAGCCCGGACTCGCTGCATTCGGCCCTCACCGAGGTCGCCGGCATCACCGCGCGCGAACACATCCACCTCTTCCTGCGCACGGACGTCCCCGGCGACAGCATGTCGGCGTTGGTGTTCATCCCTCGCGACCGGTACAACACGCGGACGCGCCTGGTGGCCCAGCAGGTCCTCCTGGACGAGTTGAACGGCACCGCCGTCGAATACACCACGAACGTGTCCGAGTACCCGCTGGCGATGGTGCATTTCACGATGCGCGTTCCTTCGGACACCGAGGTGACGGACACGCGGCGACTGGACATTCAGCGCCGGATCGCCCGGGCCTGCCGGACCTGGGAAGACCGATTCCGCACGGGCGGCGACGACGAACTCGGCGCCGCGTTCGAACGCGAACTCCTCGCGCACTATTCGGAGAACTTCCCCGCGGTGTACAAGCACGACTTCGACGCCCGGCGCGCCCGGACCGACGTCGCGGTGTTCGAGACACTGACGGACGGCGCGATCGAGACGCGACTCGACACGCAGGCCGCCGACTGGCGTTTCACCTTCTTCGTCGGCGGCGCCCCCGCCTCGCTCAGCGACGTGCTGCCGATCCTGCAGAGCATGGGCGTCGCGGTCCTCGACGAGCGCCCGTACATGGTCGCGAACAGCCGCGGAACCGTGTGCTGGATGTACGAATTCGGGATTCGCCACACAGCGGCCGGGCCGGTGGACGACGCACTGCCGCACCGCTTCACGGAGACGTTCGCCGCGGCCTGGGAATCCCGTGCGGAGACCGACAGTTTCAACGAACTCGTACTCCGGGCGGGCCTGGATTGGCGGGAGGTGGAGGTGCTGCGGGCGTACGCGCGTTACCTCCGGCAGGGCGGGTTCCCGTACAGCCAGAACCACATCGCGACGGTCCTCGGGGATCACCCGGAGATCTCGCAGGCGCTGATCCGGTTGTTCGCCGCGAGGTTCGATCCGGACGCCGCGGAGGAGTCCGGCGAACTGGTCGGCTCGCTGGAAACGGCGATCGGCGACGTGCTCGGCCTCGACGCCGACCGCATCCTGCGTGCCTACCTCAACGTGGTCCTCGCGACCCTGCGCACCAACCGCTACGTTCGTACGGGCCGGGAACGGGAGGTCCTGTCGTTCAAATTCGATCCGCAGCGGATCCCCGAATTGCCGCAGCCGCGGCCCCGCTTCGAGATCTACGTGTACTCACCGTGGGTCGAGGGTGTGCACATGCGGTTCGGCGCCGTCGCGCGAGGCGGCCTGCGGTGGTCCGACCGCAAGGAGGATTTCCGCACCGAGGTGCTCGGCCTGGTGAAGGCGCAGGCAGTCAAGAACTCGGTGATCGTGCCCGTCGGCGCGAAGGGCGGGTTCGTCGTCACGCGCCCACCGGAACCCACCGGCGACCCGGCGCGCGATCGGGACGCGCAGCGCGCCGAGGGTGTGCGCTGCTACCGCAGCTTCATCAGCGGACTACTCGACGTCACCGACAACGTGGACCTCGCGAGCGGCGCCGTCATTCCGGCGCCGCGGGTGGTGCGGCACGACGGAGACGACACCTACCTCGTCGTCGCCGCGGACAAGGGCACCGCGACGTTCTCCGACATCGCGAACGACGTTGCGGCGCAGTACGGGTTCTGGCTCGGTGACGCATTCGCGTCCGGCGGATCCGTCGGCTACGACCACAAGGCGCTCGGCATCACCGCCCGCGGCGCGTGGGAGAGCGTGAAACGGCACTTCCGGGAGATGGGGGTCGACACCCAGTCGGAGGAGTTCACCGCCGTCGGGATCGGCGACATGAGCGGCGACGTGTTCGGCAACGGAATGCTGGCCAGCCCGCACATCCGGCTCGTCGCCGCATTCGACCATCGGCACGTGTTCCTCGACCCGAACCCCGACGCGGCCACCTCCTTCGCGGAACGGGAACGCCTGTTCGCGATGCCGCGGTCGTCGTGGGCGGACTATGCGCCCGACCTGATCAGCGCGGGCGGCGGTGTGTGGGAACGGTCGAGGAAGAGCGTTCCGGTCAGCGAGGAGGCGCGGCGCGCGCTCGGGCTGGCGCCCGGGACCACCGAACTGTCGCCACCCGACCTGGTTCGAGCGATCCTGCGGGCACCGGTGGACCTGCTGTGGAACGGCGGGATCGGGACGTACGTGAAGGCGGGCGCCGAAACCCACCTCGACGTGGGGGACAAGGGCAACGACGGCGTGCGGGTGGACGGCGCCGACGTCCGGGCGCGGGTGATCGGTGAGGGCGGCAACCTCGGCCTCACCCAGTTGGGGCGCATCGAATTCTCCCGCAACGGCGGGCGGATCAACACGGACGCTCTCGACAACTCGGCGGGCGTGGACTGCTCCGACCACGAGGTCAACATCAAGGTCCTGCTCGACGCCCTGGTCAGCGGCGGCCGTCTCGCCGCCGAGGACCGCGCGGGTCTGCTCGCCGAGATGTCCGGGGAGGTGTCGCGTCTCGTGCTGTCCGACAATGTCGCCCAGAACGACGTGCTGGGCACGAGCCGGGCCGACGCCGCTGCGTCCCTCGCGGTGCACGGACGGCTCATCGGCCACCTGGAGGGCCGCTACGGTCTGGACCGCGCCATCGAGGTGCTGCCGTCCCGGAAGGAGATCGCCGCCCGGGAACGCGCGGAGGCGGGACTCACCTCGCCGGAACTCGCGACGCTCATGGCGCACGTCAAACTGGCGCTGAAATCGGACCTGCTCGCCGGCGACCTGCCCGACAGTCCGGCGTTCGCGGACGCCCTCGCCGGGTACTTCCCGCGCAGACTCCGGGAGTCGTTCGGCGACGCCATCGGCGAACACCCGCTGCGCCGGGAGATCGTCGCGACGGTCCTCACCAACGACGTCGTCGACAACGGCGGCATCACGTACGCCTTCCGGCTGGGGGAGGAGGCCGGTGCGAGCGGCGCCGACGCCGTGCGCGCGTTCGCGGTGGTCTCGGAGGTGTTCGACCTGCCGTCGCTGCGCCGCGACATCCGGGACGCCGACCTCGACGCCGCGCTCTCGGACGAGTTGACGCTGTTCACCCGGCGGCTGCTCGACCGGGCGTCGCGGTGGATGCTCACCCGCAGGCCCCAGCCGCTGGCGGTCGGGGCGGAGATCAGCCGATTCCGTGACCGGGTCGCGGACCTGACACCGCACGTCGCGGGCTGGCTGTGCGGCGAGGACGCGGAGAGTCTCCGCAGCCGCACGGCGGCGCTGGTGGCCCGCGGTGTCCCCGCCGACCTGGCCGGGCGCGTCCAACTGCTGCTCGACCGGTTCGCGCTGCTCGACATCGTCGAGATCGCCGACATCACCCAACGCGACCCCCGCGAGGTGGCCGAGGTGTACTACCGGCTCGGCGAGTGCCTCGGCCTGGTTCACCTCCTGGTCGGGGTCTCGCAGCTGGGACGGGGTACGCGGTGGAACGCGCTGGCCCGGTTGTCCTTGCGCGACGAGTTGTACGACACGGTGCGGGCCCTGTGCCTCGACGTGATCGCGGGCAGCGAAGTCGCGGACACGGCGGAACAGAAGATCGGGGAGTGGGAGGACCGCAACGCCGCCCGGCTGGCGCGGGCCCGCCACACGCTCGACGCCGTCACGGAATCGGGTGAGCACGACCTGGCCGCCCTGTCCGTCGCGACCAGGCAACTCCGCAGCATGGTGAGGTGACGTCGGGCGCACCGCGCGATTGCGGCTTACCCGTGCAGTCGGCCGATAGACTGCAGACGGCCGACTGCACGGGAAGTTCGTCGGTGCCGCAGAGGAATGGGTGTCAGTGGTAGAGATCGCAGTAGTCGACGCGGAGCTTGCTGCGTTGTACAACGGACCGGGGACGGAGTCGGCCCCGGCGTACGAACGCGTCAAGCACCTGATCGTGTCGCAGATCAACGCCGGCCGCTGGCAGGAGGGCGATCAGCTGCCCTCGGAGAATCAGCTCGTCGGCGCTCTGGGGCTGTCCCGCATGACCATCAACCGCGCGCTGCGCGAACTCAGCGCCGAGGGCCTCGTGGTGCGCCTGATGGGGGTGGGCACGTTCGTGGCGGCCACGAAGACGGCGTCGCCGCTGTTCGAGGTCAAGAACATCGCGGACGAGATCCAGCAACGCGGACACCGCCACCGGACCGAAGTGGTGTACGTGCGTGAGGAAGACGCCGATCCGGCCAACGCCTTCATCCGGGATTCGATCCGCGGCAAGGTGTTCCACTCCCTGATGATCCACTACGAGGACGACACACCGATCCAGCTCGAAGACCGGTTCGTCAATCCCGCCGAGGCGCCCGGCTATCTCGATCAGGACTTCACCCAGCAGACGCCCAATCACTATCTGAGCGTGGAAGCCCCGCTCACGAGGGGTGAGCACGTCGTCGAGGCGATCCTCGGATCGCCCGAGGAATGCCGGCTCCTCCACATCGAGCGTTCCGAACCCTGCCTGCTGATCCGACGCCGCACCTGGTCGTCCCGAGGACTCGTCAGCGCCGCGCGTCTCGTGCACCCCGGTTCGCGGAACCGGCTCGAAGGGACGTTCGGGACGGGCTGATCGGTTCGGGCCACGCGAGGTGTCCGTCGCGGATGCCGGCGATCGTCGACGCGATCCAGTCCAGTTCCGCTCGTGCGGCATGGAGTGCGTAGTCCGCCTCGACGACGAACAGGGCGGGCACATCGTCGCCGAGCGCGCGGGTGAGCTTGGTGTGGTCGGATTCGATTCTCGCGGTGAGTCGTTGGGCGCGTTCGGTGAGTGCGTCGACGGCGCCGTCGCGTCCCAGCGCGCCGAGGTAGCTGATCGCGGCGAAGAACGGTGAGAATTCCCGTGCGGCGCTGCGGATCTGGATGTCCAGTCGGCTCACCAATTCCGCGCGCCCGGCGTCGGTGAGGGCGTAGACGGTGCGGACGGGCCGACCCTCCCGCTGCGCACGTTCGTGTTCCTCGATCCAGCCCGCCGCCGCGAGGGCGGCGATCACGTTGTTCAGTGAACCGCGGTTGAGCGGCCACTGACCGTCCTCGCTGCGCTCACGCAGCGTGACCTCCACCTGGTAGGGGTGCATCGGCGATTCGAGGAGCAGGCCCAGCACCGGCAGAACGAGCGGATTGTCGAGGACGCGTCCGGGCATGATCGAAATATACCAGTCTAAATAAACTAGGACGAAGCACGCGGTTCGGGCGCCACGACCTCGCCTTTGTCACGATTGGGTCACGGCCCGCTACGGTGGACCGTTGACCACGACGCCGATCATGAAAGAACAAATTCTTGTTACAGAGTGAATCGAAGTTCAGGGATTATCGCCTCCATGCCGTCGCGCTCCTCGTGGGCGTCCTCTCCGTGGGGGTGGTGGCCTACCGAGAGTTCGATGCGGCAACGGGCTACCTGATGGACCTCTCCGTGTTCCGCGACGCCGGCCACGCCTTCGTCGGCGGGCTGCCGCTCTACTCCGCGGACTTCCCGAGCAGTTCCGGGTTCAGGTTCATCTACGCACCCTTCGCGGCGATCCTTTTCGCGCCGATGGCCGAGATCGACCCCGCGGTCCTGCAGGCGCTGTGGTGCGCCCTCAACCTCGGGCTCGTGTGGTGGATGGTCAAGGTGGCGCTGTCGAAACTCGACGTCGGCCGCCCCGAACTTCTCGCTCTGCTGTCGATGGGCCCGGTACTGCTCCTCGAACCGATGCGCTCGAACTTCGACTTCGGTCAGATCAACATCATCCTGATGGCGCTCGTGGTCGCCGACTGCACCGGAGTAATCCCGAAGAGGTTCCGCGGAATCGCGATCGGCCTCGCCGCCGCAATCAAGATCACCCCCGCAGCCTTCCTGCTCGTCCTGCTCGTCCGCCGCGACTTCCGCTCGATCGGACGGTCGCTCGCCACGATCCTCGTCACCGTCGGACTCGGTTTCTGGCTGCTGCCGCAGTCGTCGGTGTGGTTCTGGACCACCGAATTCTTCGCCACCGGCCGTGCGGGCGCGCCCGACTTCTTCCGCAACCAGGCCGTCACCGGCGTCATCGCCCGGCTCGGGGCGGAGGGCAGGCTCGCCAGCGTCCTCTGGGTGCTCAGCGCGGCCGTCATCGTCTCCGCCGCCGCATGGTCGGCGTACCGGTTCACCCGGTCGGGTGAACACCTGATCGCGCTGTCTGTCGTGGCCCTGGCATCGCTGCTCGCGGCGCCGTTCGCCGTCACTCACCACTGGGCGTACAGCATCCTGCTCATTCCGATCCTGATCGCACCGCAGTACCGCAGCTGGCGGCCGGTGGTCGGCGCCGCGACGCTGATCTTCCTGATCGGCCCCAACTTCGTGCTGCAGTCGTCCTCGTCCGGCTGGGTGGAGGCCGCCGTCCGCGAGGTGATCGGCAGCTCGCAGTGCCTCGTCGCCCTCGTCTTGCTCGGCGCCGCGGTCGTGGCCGCGCGGTCCCGCACCCCGCTCCCGGACGTCGAGACCGACGCGGTGCCCGCCGACGAAGGCGCTCTGGAGCCCGCCCGCAGCTGACAACCCGCTTTCCGCCGGGCCGCGCGGAGGACCGGGCGGCGCTATCGTCGAGTCATGTGCGGAATTTCACCGAGCTGCGCGGACTCGAACCGGCGGCCACCGCGGAGGAGATCGAGGCGGCGGCGCGTCAATATGTCCGGAAGGTCAGCGGAATCCAGAAGCTCTCCGACGCCAACCGTGAACCGTTCGAGGAGGCGGTTGCCGTCGTCACCGAGGCCACCACGAAGCTCCTCGCGGCACTGCCGGCGCGCAAGCAGCCCCCGCAGACCGTGCCCCCGCTGCGACGGCCGGAGGTCCGGGCGCGCATCGCGGCGAAGGCCGCGTCCTCCAGCTGAGCGCGGCGAAGGCCGCCACTTCCTAGCCGGACGAACGGGACGCTCGTTGCGTCAGATCCAACGAGCGTCCCGTTCGTCCGGTCTCAGGCGCGCAGGGCGCCGAGTGCGTCGATGCGTTTGATCGCGTCGGCGACGATGCCGTCGATGAGGTCCTTGCACGTGGGCAGGTCGTCGAGCAGTCCGACGACCTGACCGGAGGCGAGGACGCCGGCGTGGGTGTTGCCGTCGACGAGCCCGGCCTTGAGCAGCATCGGGGTGTTGGCGGCCATGATGATCTGCTGCCAGGTGCGGTCGCCGGACTTCTTCATGGCGAGACCGTCCTTGACGAGCGTCGACCATTTCATGCCGGTCATGGCCTTGAATTTCGACGCGTTGCGGGCGGCGGCGACCAGCCCGCGCACATTGCCGGAGTGTTCGAGGCTGTCGACGAGTTCGGTGTTGAGGACCCGGTGGGGCATGCCGTCGACCTTGCGGGAGACCGTGGTGTCCTGCAGTCCGCGGGCGAGGTATTCCTGTTTGACGGAGTCGGGGACCGTCGATTCCTGGGTGAGCAGGAAGCGGGTGCCCATCGCGACGCCGGCGGCGCCGTACGCGAGGGCGGCGGCGAGCCCGCGGCCGTCGTAGAAGCCGCCCGCCGCGACGACGGGGATGTCGACGGCGTCGAGCACCGACGGCAGCAGCAGGGTGGTGGCGACGGGGCCGGTGTGACCGCCGCCCTCGCCGCCCTGCACGATCACCGCGTCGGCGCCCCACGACGCCACCTTCTTGGCGTGTTTCGCGGCGCCGATCGACGGAATGACCACCACCCCTGCGGCTTTCAGCTTCGCGATCAGTTCCTGCTTGGGGGCGAGCGCGAACGATGCGACGCGCACGTTCTCCCGGATGAGCAGGTCGATGCGTTGCGGGGCGTCGGTGGCGTCGGCGCGGATGTTCACCCCGAACGGCTTGTCGGTGAGCGTCTTCGTCTTCGTGATCGCCGCTTCGAGTTCGTCGTAGGTCATCGTGGCCGACGCGAGGATGCCGAGACCGCCGGCGTTGGCGGTGCCCGCGACGAGGCGCGGTCCCGCGACCCAGCCCATTCCGGTCTGCACGATCGGGTGCTGCACACCGACCAGGTCGGTCAGTGCGGTGCGGAGCGTGCTCATACCGACACCTCCCGGTCGCGCAGGGTGCGGGGGTCGAGGACCTCGCGGATCAGCCGCAGTTCTTCCTCGGTGGGTTCGCGGGTCACGCCGGCGTCGGCCAGCCCTGCCACCTCGAACGAGGTGTTCTCGGCGACCTGTTCGGCGGTGACGCCGGGGTGCAGCGACAGCGCCCGGAAGGTGTGTCCGGGTCCGCCGAAGTCGAACACCCCGAGGTTGGTCACCACCCGGTGCAGGTGGTGGAACCGGTAGGCCGGATTGTCGGGGTCGATCCGGTCGTAGCCGACGCCGGAGACGATGTCGACGGTGTCGCAGAACACCCGCGACGTGTGCTTGCCCACCCAGTAGCTGGTGGGGTGGTTGATCGTGTTGCCGGGCGCGCCGCGGACGCCGAACATCTGCCGGGTCGGCTGCTGCAGCGGGCCGAACGCCGAGAGGTTCTGGTTGCCGTGCCGGTCGATCTGGTTGGCGCCCATCACCACGTGGCGGCGACCGGACGCGACGACGTCGAACACCTTCCGGAACGGCATCCAGCCCTCGACCGGTGCCTTCGCGCCGACGGCGGGGGTGTCGGCGAAGATCAGTGCTTCGCCGTCGGTGATGAGCAGGTCGGGTTCGGTGGTCAGTCGCGCGAGCCGGGCACCGATCAGCGGCAGCGTCGCCATCGGGCTGGCCATGATCTCGCCTGCGCCGGAGAAGATCTCGGCGCACGCGATCGCGCAGTATTCGGCGCGGGTGACGCCGGTGGTGGTCTCGGTCATGCCTGGGACTCCTCTGCAAATCGCTTCACGGCCGCCTGGTAGTCGTCCTCGCTGCCGGACAGGTAGGTGTCGACGAACTGCTGCCATCCCTCGGGGGTCTTCGCCGCTTCGGCGTAGTGGCGCTGGAACTTCTCGTCGCGGCCGTAGCTGTCGCCTGCAAGGGTGAAGTGGGCGCCGTTCGGTGCCTCGACGACGCCGTCGACCATCATGCGGTTGAGGATCAGGTTCTGCAGCGGAACGGTTTTCACCAGCTCCTCGGTCTCCACCACGCGTTCGACGGAGACGAACCGCTTCTCGGCGGCCGCGCAGTACAGGTCGTCGAAATAGGGGTCGACGCCGGTGTAGGCGGCGTTGCCGTGCTTGTCGCCCAGGTTCAGATGCACCAGTGCCGCATCGAGATTCAGGGCCGGCATCGCGATCAGCGTCTCCGACCGGCCGGACGCGTCGGGGTAGGGGGAGGTGACGGTGCGCAGTTCGTCGCCCCAGAAGTTCCGGACGTCGGAGCCGAGCCCGGCACGGATCGGCAGGAACGGCAACCGGGCGGCGGCGGCCTCGAGTCCGCACTTGACCATGCCCTCGTCCATTTCGCGGACCTCGATCTCGCCGCCGGTGCGCGCCTTCGCGAACCACGGGTCGTAGAACGGGGCCGAATCGAGGGACACGAAACCGTAGTACGCCTTCTTCACCTTGCCCGCCGAGCAGAGCAACCCCAGGTCGGGGCCGCCGTAGGTGACGACGGTGAGGTCGGTGACGTCCGAGCGCAGCAGCGCCCGGACCAGCGCCATCGGCTTCCGGCGCGAACCCCAGCCGCCGAGGCCGATGGTCATTCCGCTCCGCAGTTCCCCGACCGCGTCGTCGAGCGACATCCTCTTGTCGCGCTTGCTCGCCATCGATGTCAGCCTTTCCTGTTGTTCGAGTTGGACCGGGGCTTGCCGGTTTCGACGAACTCGTCGCGGTGCTCGTCCGCGACGCCCGCCAGGTTGAGTTCGAAGGTGTAGCCCTGCTCGAGGCGGTAACTGGTCTTCACGTCGACGGGGTCGATGCCGTTGATCGCCTCCTTGGCGCAGCGGATGACCCGGGTGTCCTTGGCCGCGATCTTGGCGGCGATGTCGCGGGCGGTGTCGTCGAGTTTCTCGCGCGGCACCACCTCGTACACCGACCCGAAATGCTGGAGTTGCTGGGCGGTGACGTTCTGCGCCGTGTAGTACAGGGTGCGCATCATGTGCTGCGGGACGAGCCGGGCGAGATGGGTGGCGGCGCCGAGCGCCCCGCGGTCGACCTCGGGGAGACCGAAGACGGCGTCGTCGGATGCCACGATCACGTCGGCGTTGCCGACCAGCCCGATGCCGCCGCCGACGCAGAACCCGTTGACCGCGACCACCACGGGCACGGCGCAGTCGTAGACGGCGGCGAACGCGGCCGCGCAGCCCCGGTTGGCGTCGACCAGCGCGCCGTACCCCTCGGTGGCCTGCATTTCCTTGATGTCGACGCCGGCGTTGAACCCGCGTCCCTCGGCTCGCAGGATCACCACGTGGGTGTCCGGGTTCCGGCCCGCGTCGAGCACGGCGTCGGCCAACTCGAACCAGCCCCGGGAGGGGATGGCATTCACGGGCGGGTAGTCGACGGTGACCGTGGTGATGCCCCCCGGATCTGTCTCGCTCCGAATTCCCACTGTTTTCTCCTCGTCAGATCCGCACTTCACGCACCAAGCAATTGCTTGGTAGGGTAGCACGATGGAAACAGGTTCCAACATGACCGGAAGTGTCGTGCTCGTGACCGGCGGAGTTCGCGGGGTGGGCGCGGGCATCAGCCGCACCTTCCTGCGGGCGGGTGCGACGGTGGTCGCCTGCGCTCGCCGACCGGGCGACGACCCCGTGGAGGTGGACGGACGCGCCGCCGAATTCCTGCCGTGCGACATCCGCGACCCGGAGCAGGTGCAGGGCCTCGTCGACCGGATCGTCGAGCGCCACGGCCGCCTCGACGTCCTGGTCAACAATGCCGGCGGGGCGCCGTTCGCCCTCGCGGCGGACGCGAGCCCGAAGTTTCACTCGAAGATCGTCGAGCTGAACCTCCTTGCCCCGCTGCTCGTCTCGCAGGTCGCGAATGCTCAGATGCAGACCCAGGATTCGGGTGGCGCGATCGTCAACATCTCCAGCGTCAGCGGGTCGCGGCCCTCGCCCGGCACCGCGGCGTACGGGGCGGCGAAGGCCGGGGTCGACAGCCTGACCACCAGCCTGGCGGTGGAGTGGGCGCCGAAGGTGCGGGTCAACTCGGTGGTCGTCGGCCTGGTCCGCACCGAACTCGCGCACCTGCACTACGGGGACGAGGCGGGGATCGCGGCGGTCGGGAACACGGTCCCGCTGGGCCGGATGGCCTGCCCCGAGGACGTCGGCAACTGCGCGGTGTTCCTGGCTTCACCGTTGGCGGCGTACGTCAGCGGTTCGACACTGACCGTCCACGGCGGCGGGGAACGTCCCGCCTTCCTGGCGGCAGCAACAGCATCTACATCAGCTACAGCATCTACAGAGGAGAAGGCATGAGTGGAGTGGTCGACGGTCGCGTCGTCATCGTGACGGGCGCCGGGCGCGGAATCGGACGCGCCCATGCGCTGGCGTTCGCCGCCGAGGGGGCGAAGGTCGTGGTCAACGACATCGGGGCCGGACTCGACGGTTCCGCGACCGGGGAGAGTCCCGCCGAGCAGGTGGTCGCGGAGATCGTGGCCGCGGGCGGCGAGGCCGTCGTCAACGGCGACGACGTCGCGGACTGGGCCGGGGCCGAGAACCTGATCCGGACGGCGATCGACACGTACGGGCGGCTCGACGTGCTGGTCAACAACGCCGGATTCCTGCGCGACCGCATGCTCGTCGGGATGAGCGAGCAGGAGTGGGACGCCGTCGTGCGGGTGCATCTCAAGGGGCATTTCGCGACGCTGCGGCACGCCGCCGCGTACTGGCGGGCCGAGGCCAAGGCGGGCAATCCGGTGGACGCCCGGATCGTCAACACCAGTTCCGGTGCCGGACTGCAGGGCTCGATCGGGCAGGGCAACTATGCCGCCGCGAAGGCGGGGATCGCGGAGCTGACCATCCAGGCGGCCGCGGAGTTGAAGAACTACGGCGTCACCGTCAACGCGATCGCGCCCGCCGCCCGAACCCGGATGACGGTCGGCGCGGGCGGCGCGATGGCCGAGGCGATGGCCGCGCCCGAGGAGGGGTTCGACGCGATGGCGCCGGAGAACATCTCCCCGCTCGTCGTGTGGCTGGGCAGTGTGGACTCGAAGGACGTGAGTGGGCGGGTGTTCGAGGTCGAGGGAGGCAAGATCACCGTCGCCGAGGGCTGGCGGCACGGCCCGGCCCAGGACAAGGGCGCGCGCTGGGAGCCGAAGGAGATCGGGCCCGTCGTCGCGGACCTGCTCGCGAAGGCGGAGGACCCGGTCCCGGTCTACGGCGCCTGAGCAGGTGAGTGGCGATGTGTGCTGGGGGACGCATTGCCACTCACCTGGGCGGGACGAACGGGACGCCCGTTGCCTCAGATCGAACGAGCGTCCCGTTCGTCCGGCCGCGCGGAGAACTGGAGAGTTGTTTGGACACATTGATAAACAGGTGTCCAGAAGTTACCGTGCATGAAGGAAAAGGCTCTCGGCCAAGGAGAATTCGTGAAATTCGGCATAACGTTGTTTACGAGTGACCGCGGGATCGAGCCGGCCTCGGCCGCGAGGGGTGCAGAGGCCACCGGATTCGACTCGTTCTACGTGCCCGAGCACACACACATTCCGGTGAAACGCGATGCGGCGCATCCTCAGACGGGAGACGCGTCGCTGCCCGACGACCGGTACATGCGCACCCTCGACCCGTGGGTGGCCCTCGCCACGGCGGCTGCGGTCACGGAGCGGATCGAACTGGGCACGTCGGTGGCGCTGCCCGTCGAGCACGATCCGATCACGCTGGCCAAGACGATCGCCTCGCTCGACCACCTCAGCGGCGGGCGGGTGATCCTCGGCGTGGGGTACGGGTGGAATCTGGACGAGCTCACCGACCACAACGTCCCGCCGGGCCGGCGGCGGACGATGCTGCGGGAGTACCTCGGGGCGATGCGTGCGTTGTGGACGCAGGACGAGGCGTCCTACGACGGCGAGTTCGTGAGCTTCGGTCCGAGCTGGGCGTGGCCCAAGCCGGTGCGGGTGCCTCCGGTGGTCGTCGGCGCCGCCGGCAACGACAAGAACTTCAAGTGGATCGTGAAATCCGCCGACGGCTGGATGACCACCCCGATCGAGCAGGACATCGACGACCGCGTCGCCGCGCTGCGACGGATGTGGCGGGAGGCCGGCAGGGACGGCGAACCGCGGATCGTCGTGCTCGACGGCAAACCGGACGTCGACAAGTTGCGCCGGTGGAAGGACCTCGGCGTCACCGAGGTCGTGTACGGGGTGCCCGACCGCAGCGAGGAGGAGGTCCTCGCCTACCTCGGACGCCTGGCGGGAAAACTCGAGGGATTGCGCGAGTCGACCGCGGTGGGGTGAGTGAGTGCGGTTGGATGGAACGAGGACACACCCCGAGTAGGAACGTGTTCTAGTATTGCTTGCCAGTTGCTCGAGGAGAGGCCGAAGTCCGTGCGCATCGCACTCTTGTCGTACCGAAGCAAGCCCCACTGCGGTGGGCAGGGTGTGTACGTCCGCCATCTCAGCCGTGAGCTGGTCGAACTCGGCCATCAGGTGGAGGTGTTCTCGGGCCAGCCGTACCCGGACGTCGACCCCCGGGTGACGCTGACGAAGGTCCCCAGCCTCGACCTGTACCGCGAGCCGGATCCGTTCAGAACGCCGCATCCGCGCGAGTTCCGCGACGCCGTCGACGTGCTCGAGGTCGCGACCATGTGGACGGCCGGTTTCCCGGAGCCGCTCACGTTCAGCCTCCGCGCCGCGCGACTGCTGAAGGAGCGGGCCGGCGAGTTCGACGTGGTGCACGACAACCAGTGCCTCGGCTACGGGCTGCTGCAACTCCGGAAGGCCGGGCTCCCCGTCGTCGCCACCATCCATCACCCGATCACCCGCGACCGCGAACTGGATCTCGCGTCGGCGAAGTGGTGGCGCAAGGTGACGGTCCGCCGCTGGTACGGATTCCTGCGCATGCAGAAACGGGTGGCGCGCGCCATCCCCGCGCTGCTGACGGTGTCGCAGTCGTCCGCCGACGACATCGGCGCCGCGTTCGACGTTCCCGCCGCGAACCTGCGGACCGTCCCGCTGGGGGTGGACACCGAGGTCTTCCGGCCCCCGTCCGCCGCGCGGGTGCCGGGCCGCATCGTGTGCGTCGCCAGCGCCGACATGCCACTCAAGGGGGTGTCGACGCTCCTCGAAGCGGTCGCGAAGGTGCACACCGAGCGCGCCGTCGAACTGGTGCTGGTCACCAAGCTGGCACCCGGCGGAGTCACGGAGAAGCTCATCGAGGAATTGGCCATCGGTGACGTCGTCCGGACGGTGTCGGGCATCGACGACGCCGAACTGGCCGCGCTGCTGGCGTCCGCCGACGTCGCGTGCGTGCCGTCGCTGTACGAAGGCTTCTCGCTGCCTGCCGTCGAGGCGATGGCGTGCGGTACCCCACTGGTCGCGAGCCGCGCAGGCGCCATTCCCGAGGTGGTGGGAACGGATGAGGAGGCGGGTGTGCTCGTGACGCCCGGCGACCCGCAGGAACTCGCGGACGTGCTGGGTGCGTTGCTCGACGATCCGCAGCGCCGCGCCCGGCTCGGCGACGGGGGCCGCCGTCGCGTCCTCGAGCGCTACAGCTGGGCCGCCGTGGCCGCGAGAACCGCGCAGACCTACGTCGAAGCGATAGCGCAGACCCGTGAAGGAGGCCGACCGTGCTGACCGTGGACTTCGACCGGCTGGGTGTGAAGCCCGGCGACAAGGTGATCGACATCGGGGCGGGTGCCGGACGGCACTCGTTCGAGCTGTATCGACGCGGCGCCGACGTCATCGCCTTCGACCAGAACGCCGACGAACTCGCGGACGTCGAGAAGATGTTCGTGGCGATGGCCGAGGTCGGTGAGGTCCCGGCGGGCGCGTCGGCTCGGGTGGAGGTCGGCGACGCGCTGAACCTCCCGTACGAGGATGCGACGTTCGACGTCGTCCTCATCTCCGAGGTCCTCGAACACGTGCCCCGCGACGGCCGTGCCATCGCCGAACTGACCCGCATCCTGAAGCCGGGTGGTGTTGCGGCGGTGACGGTTCCGCGGTGGCTGCCGGAGAAGATCTGCTGGGCGCTGTCCGACGCGTACCACGAGGTGGAGGGTGGGCACGTCCGCATCTACCGCGCCGACGAACTGGCGGAGAAGCTCACCGCCGCCGGGCTGGAGGTGCGGGGCCGGGACCACGCGCATGCCCTGCATTCCCCGTACTGGTGGCTCAAGTGTGCGGTCGGGGTGGAGAACAACGACAATCCCCTCGCGAGGGCGTACCACCAGGTTCTGGTGTGGGACATGATGAAAGCGCCCTGGCTCACCCGGACCGCCGAGAAGGTCCTCAACCCGGTGGTCGGCAAGAGCGTCGTGTTCTACCTCGAGAAGCCGAGGGAACCGAGCGTGGTGAAGGCGCCGCGGTGAGAGCCGCCGGCGTCCCGTCGGTGCCGAACGTGCTGTCGGAGAGCCAGGTCCGGCTGACGGCACGGTCGATCGCGGCAGCGCAGGAGTCGTCGGGGGCGCTGCCGTGGTTTGCCGGTGGGCACACCGACCCGTGGGATCACGTCGAATCCGCCATGGCGCTCACCGCGGCCGGCCTGATCGAGGAGGCGGAGGGCGCGTACGAGTGGTCGCGGCGGACGCAACGCCCGGACGGGTCGTGGCCCATGAAGTTCCGCGACGGAACCGTGGAGAATCACGATTCCGACAGCAACTTCTGCGCGTACCTCGCGGTGGGGGTGTGGCACCACTACCTGATCACCGGTGACCGCAATTTCGTCGACACCCTGTGGCCGTCGGTGCAGGGCGGTCTCGATCTCGTCGTCGACATGCAGTCGTCGAGCGGCGAAATCTGGTGGGCCCGCGGTCAGAACGGTCAGGACTGCCCCGAGGCGCTGCTGACGGGGAACTCCAGCATTCATCACAGCCTGCACTGCGGGCTGCTCCTCGCCCGGCTGGTCGACGACCCGCAGCCGGAATGGGAGTTCGCGAAATACACGCTGGGCCATGCGATCAGGCAGCACCCGGAGTCGTTCGCGATCAAGGACGAGTACTCCATGGACTGGTACTACCCGATCCTCGGGGGCGCCGTCCGCGGTGAGGCCGCGTCGGATCGCATCGATTCGCGGTGGGACGACTTCGTGGTCGAGGGACTCGGCATCCGCTGCGTGGACCACCGGCCGTGGGTGACCGGCGCCGAAACGTGCGAACTGGTGCTGGCGCTCGACGCGATGGGGGAGCACGCCCGCGCGCTCGCGCAATTCACCGCCATGCAGCACCTGCGGGATCCGGACGGCTCGTACTGGACCGGCCTCGTCTACAGCGACGGCAAGCGGTGGCCGGTCGAGCAGACCACGTGGACGGGCGGGGCGATGATCCTCGCTGCGGACGCGTTGTCCCGCACCACGCCCGGACACGGAATCTTCCGGGACGCGGCGCTGCCCGTGGGACTACCGATCGGTCTCGACCGCTGCGGCGACTACTGTCACGCCAGCGGTTCGCCGGTCTGACCGCCCACCCGCTCGAGAACGCGCAGCGACCCGGTGACGGACGTCTCCTTGAATTGCCCTGTCGCCAGGGCACGTTCGTAGATCTCGAACGGCGGCCGACCACCGTCCGCGGGGTCCGGAAACACGTCGTGGATCACCAGGGCGCTGCCCACGTTCACCCACGGCGCCCACCCCTCGAGATCCGCCGACGCCGCCTCCGACGTGTGGCCGCCGTCGATGAACACGAAGTCGACGGGGGTGCGCCAGAACGTCGCCACCGTCGACGACCGGCCCAGCACCGCCACCACGTACTCCTCGAGCCCCGAATCCGCCATCGTGTGCCGGAACCGGCCGACTGTGTCGAGCAGACCGGTGTGCGGGTCGACGAACGCCGGTTCGTGATACTCCCAGCCCGGCTGGTGCTCCTCGGAACCGTGATGGTGATCGACGGTGACGACGCGGGCGCCGCGCGCCCTGGCCGCCGCCCCGAGGTAGATCGTGGAGCGGCCGCAGTACGTGCCGATCTCGACGCCCAGCCCACCGGGAGTCAGGTACTGCATCGCGGCCTCGTGCAGGGCCGTCCCCTCGTCCTCCGGCATGAAGCCGGGGACGGAGTCGGCGAGTCGAAGTAGCTCTGGTGTCAGATGTTCGGTGCTCATGTGGCCTCTGCGTCCGGGGCGGCCGCTCTGGCCGCTTTCTTCCGCTTGTGTAGCACCCCGCCGATCATCGCGTCGAGTTTCGTCCCCAACGGCCAGCCCACGTAGTGGCACAGGAACAGGGCGATCTCCCGGAGTTGGTCCTCGTCCAGCTCCTCGTTGTGCAGGGCCGCCCCCACCTGGATCTCGGCGACGTCGACGAGCCCCTGCGCGGTGAGCGCGCCGAGGAGGAGAAGCCGGCGGTCGCGGATGCTCAGCCCGGGCCGCGACCAGATGTCGGCGAACAGGTGGTCGGCGGTCACGGCGAAATGCGCGCCGGGCCCGTCCTGCATCTCGAACCCGTAGACCTGCTCCATCATGGCCAGGCCACGGGTGCGGGTGTCGTCGGTCATGGTTGCTCCTCCTTGTCCACGATCTTGTCCACGGTGCTGTCGACGCCGAGTCCCGGACCGAGACCCGAGAGCGCGAGCCGGGCGAGCGGCAGCGCGACGTCGAGTCGTTCGGCGAGCCCGATCGCCAGCGACAGGTCCTTCTCCCCGAGGTCCCGGACGTGGGACATGATCGGGTACCAGTTGTCGTTCTCGTCGAGAGCGTCGGTGGTGTCGCGGAGCATGATCGCGCCGGCGCCACCGGTGATCGCGTCGGTGTGCCGCACCACCGTTCCGAGTTCGGTGATGTCGAGACCGGCGGCCTCGGCGAGCCGCTGCGCCTCGGCGGCGGCGGTGAACGAGACGAAGTGCAACAGGTTGCGGGCCAGCTTCATCCGGGTGCCCGCGCCCACGTCGCCGGCGTGCACGACCAGTTCGGCCCAGTGCCCGAACGGCTCCCGCACCTTCTCGAACGCGTCTTCGCTCGCTCCGACCATCACAGCCAGCTTCCCCTTGTACGCGCCGGGTGCGCCGCCGCTGACTGGCGCGTCGATCAGATCGACGCCGTGCGCGCGGCAACGGTCGGCCAACTCGACGGCGGTGACGTCGCTGATGGTGGAGTGCACCGCCACGACGGTGCCCGGCCGCGCGGCCTCGAGGATCTGGGTGACCACTGCGCGCACCTGCTCGTCGTTGAGCACGGTCACGGAGATGACGTCCGCGTTCTCTGCCACCTCCCGCGGACTCGACGTCACCTTCGCGCCCGCCTTGCCGAACGGTTCCAGCGCCTCCGGCCGGGTGTCGCACACGATGAGTCCGCCGGGCCGGGCCAGCAGCCGCTTGGCCATGGGCGCACCCATGTTGCCGAGGCCGATGTAGCCGACGGACACCTGCTCGGTCGTGGTCATGATCGGAAGATCTGTCCGCCATCGACGTTGAAGATCTGCCCGGTGATCCAGCTCGCCTCGTCGGACAACAGGAACAGGCAGGCGCCGACGAGGTCGTCGGGGGTGCCCATCCGCTTCAGTGGCAATGTCTTGACCATGTCTGCCACCATATTTCCCGGTGTCACGGTGCGGGTGGCTTCGGTATCGATCGGTCCGGGCGCGATGGCGTTGACCCGGATGTTCATGCCGCCCACCTCGTGGGCCAACTGCTGGGTGAGTCCGTTGATCCCGACTTTCGCGAGCCCGTAGAAGCCGGAGTACAGCCACGCCGCCGTCGACGACTGATTGACGATGGAGCCGCCCCCGCGCTCGTTCATCGCCGGCCACACGGCCCGCGTCACGTTGAGGGCGCCGTCGAAGTTCACGGCCATGAACTTCTTGTAGTAGTCCCACGGCACGGTGATCAGCAGGTCGAGTTTCATGCCGCCGTAGATCGCGGCGTTGTTCACCAGATGATCGATGCCGCCGAACTTCTCGACGGTGAACGCCGCGAGTTCCTGCGCCGATGCTTCGTCGGCGACGTCGACGTCCTTGAACACCGCGGTCCCGCCGTCGGCGGCGATCTGCTTGGCCACCGTCTCGCCGAGTTCCGCGTTGAGGTCGGCCACCACCACGTTGGCGCCCTCGCGGGCAAGGGCACGCGCGTACCCCTCGCCGATGCCCTGTGCGGCGCCGGTGACGATGGCCGTCTTACCGTCGAAACGTCCCATATCGATTGACTCCCTGCATTATCGGGCCGGCTCGCCGGCGTATTATCGGGCCGGCTCCGCGACCAGCTTGGTTTCCAGGTATTCCTCGAAACCGGCCACACCCATCTCGCGGCCGATTCCGGACTGCTTGTAACCGCCGAACGGGGCGTCGGCGGAATACCAGACGCCGCCGTTGACGCTGAGCGTGCCCGTGCGCACGCCGTCGACCACGCGCTGCACCCGTGCGGGATCCGTGCCCCACACCGATCCGGACAACCCGTAGGGCGAATCGTTGGCGATGCTGATCGCGTCCTCGTCGCCGTCGTGCGGAATGATCACCAGCACCGGTCCGAAGATCTCTTCCCGGGCCACCCGCGCGGTGTTGTCGAGGCCGCTGATCAAGGTGGGTTCGACGAAGAACCCGCGGTCCCGATCGGCCGGGCGGCCGCCACCGACCACGATCGTGCCGCCCTCCTCCCGGGCGAGTCGCAGGTACTCCTCGACCCGGGCACGTTGCCGGGCGGAAATGAGCGGCCCGCAGATGGTGCCGGGTTTCGCAGGATCGCCTGCGCTCAGTCCGCCGAGTGTGCGGGCCGTCGCCTCGACTGCCTGGTCGTACTTCTCGCGGGGCACGAGCAGCCGGGTGGTGATGGCGCAACCCTGTCCCGCGTGGGTGGAGACGGTGAACGCGGCGACCCCGCACGCCCCGGCGAGGTCGGCGTCGTCGAGCACGATGAACGCGGATTTGCCGCCGAGTTCGAGGAACACCTTCTTCAACGATTCGGACGCCGCCGCCATGACGGCTTTCCCCGTGGTGCTCGAACCGGTGAACGACACGAGGTCGACGCGGGGGTCGGTGGACAGCTGCGCGCCGAGAGCATGGTCGCTCGACGTGACGATGTTGACGACACCGGCCGGAAGATCGGTCTCCTCCGCGATGAGGTGCCCGACGAGGGCGGCGCACCAGGGAGTGTCGGGTGCGGGTTTGAGCACCACCGTGTTGCCGGCCGCCAGCGCGGGGCCGATCTTGGCGAAGTTGATCTGGTGCGGGAAGTTCCACGGTGTGATGGCCCCGACCACCCCGACGGCCTCCTTGAGGACACGTCGGCGGGTCCTGATGCCCATCGGTTCGGCGACGCCCAGATCCTGCTCCCAGGAATAGCTTTCGGCGAGGTCTGCGAAGTAGCCGAGGTCGGCGACCGGGCCCTCGAGCTGCGGTCCGCTGGTGAGGAAGGCGGGGGCGCCGACCTCCGCGATGGTGAGGTCGCGCAGTTCCTCGATGTGGGATTGCAGTACGTCGCGCAGCTGTCGCAGGCAGCGGGCGCGGAAGCCGTGGTCGCGGGACCACGTGGTGTGGTCGAAGGCTCGCCGGGCCGCGGCGATCGCGGCGTCCATGTCGAAGTCGGTTGCGTCGGCGGCCCGTCCCAGCACTTCCTCGGTGGCCGGGTTGATCACCTCGAACGTGCCGCCGGAACCGGGAATCAGTTTGCCGTCGATCAGGAGAGCAGAGCTGTCGGTGGGGCGCAGAGTCATCGATTTTCGCTTCCGAGTCGGGTAAGTGTCACAGCGATCTCTGAAAACTGGACATGTGTCTGGACTATAGTTTGAACAACTGGATGCCGCAATGACGAGTTCCCGGAGGTGCGAGGACGGCGCGCGCGAAAAGGCGACTGGAAGGGTGGGGAGCCGGCGACCTCGCCACAGGCATCGCCGGGCGAATCTTCGCCGGATCAGGTTGCTTCGTCGGTAGATTCGACCGACCGACTCCGACACTGCTGGCCTACCGCGGCCACGCGACAGAGCCGCCGTGGTCGCTCGACGAACTGGCGGAGCTGGTGGGTGCGGCATCACCCGGCTTACGAGGATGCTCGATATACCAACGATGTCTATAACTACGTTTGAGGTGCTAAAAGTAAGTTAAGGTAGCCGTTATCTTACGTTCGTCCTCGAACGAGGAGATTGTTGTGATCTGGCCGCCGCATCGAAGAGAGTCTCGAGAGTGGAACCCGCGTCATCGGCAGGGTTCGCGCGCCGACCGCACTCTGGAGTCGGTCGACGTTTCGATTCCGCCGATGATCGGTTCCCTCCACTGCGACCTGGTCGGTGCTGTCGCTCGCGTGCACGAGGAGGCGGTCATCTCCGTTGCCCGCCTCGAAGCTGGTTTCGGCGAGCACCTGGTGCCGCTGTCGGATTTTCTGCTGCGCAGCGAGTCGGTGGCGTCGTCGAAGATCGAGCACATCGATGCGGGCTGGCGGGCGTTCGGCAAGGCGCTGGCCGGCGGTAAGGCGAATGAGGAGGCCAAGTCTCAGCTCGCCGCGGTCAAGGCATTGATTGTGATGGTCGACGCCGCCGGCGGTGGCCCGATCACGCTCGAGACTCTGCTGAGTGCGCACCGGCTGTTGATGGCACCGGACTACTACACCGCCCGCGACTCCGGCAAGGTCCGCGACGTGCAGCACTGGGTCGGTGGCAGCGATTACACCCCGATCGACGCGCTTTACGTGCCGCCGCCGCCGGAACTGGTTGACGATCTGATGGCCGATCTAGTGGAATTCGCGAAGCGCACCGATCTGCCGATTCTCGCGCAAGCGGCGATCGCGCACGCCCAGTTCGAGTCCATCCATCCGTTCATCGACGGCAACGGCCGCATCGGCCGAGCCCTGATCAGCGCGATTCTTCGACGCCGCGGCCTGACGCGCCGCGTCACTGTCCCGTTGGCGCCGGTGATGCTCGCGGACACGCGCCACTACTACGACCAGCTGACCCGCTACCGTGCGGGTGACGCCGACGAGTTCGTCGAGTACGTCGCCCGCGCGGCGATCGTCTCCAGCGAGGCCGCTCAGGACTCTGCCCGCGCCCTGGCCGAACTCCCCAGCTATTGGCGGGATATCGCGCGGCCGCGCAGCAATTCCGCCGACGAGAAGATCATCGACGCCCTCCTGGACATGCCGATCTTCAGCGCCGACACCGCCCAGCGGATCACCGGCACCACCGATGCCAGCACGTACCGCGCCTTGGGCCGGCTCACCGCGGCCGGGGTGCTCGAGGTGCTGTCCGAGAGCAAGCGCAACCAGATCTGGGCCGCCACCGGTGTGCTCGCCGAACTCGACGCCCTGACCACCACGATCGGCAGACGCACCACCGAGCACCCGTAACCGACGGGCAGTCACACGCCCGCGGTCGCCGGTGCGCGGACCGACACCTCTTCCGTGACGGCGGCTGCGGCGTCGATCAGCGCCTGTCCGGGTCGGCGAGTCGCGAGGTCGGGAAGCGCGGCGCGCAAGCGATCCGCGTGTGCCGCGTTCGCCACTTCCCAGTCCAGCCGGATCAGTTCGATGACGGCGCCGTCGTCGGTGCCCATGACGCGATCGACGTTCAAGGTCGCGGACACGGTGAGCGCGGCGGACTCGGCGATCGCAACCTCGCCGAGGAGCCGCAGCACCACGAGGGAGGCGGCCGCGATGCCGGCGAGCATGTGTTCCACCGGGTTTGCGCCGGAATCGTGCCCGCCGTACTGCTGGGTTTCGTCGATCGTCAACTCGTGCCTGCGCGCGGTGACCGTCGTGCCGTGGGTCCCGGGCAGCGCGTGCACGACCAGTTGCTCACGTCGAGAAGTAGTCATCGAACCGCCTCATAGAAGTCTGCGGCGGTGTTCCCGCCTGTATTCAACACGTCTGCAAGCCATTCGATCGCATCCGCACCGGCAGCTCGGACGTCACGTGGATCGGGACCGTACTGAGGGGACAGGTAGTCCGCCAGCAAGCGCTGCGCATCTGTCCCGCTGTCGTCGTGGAGCAGCGACGCCACGGCGTCGAGCGCCACAGGATCTCTGCTCCTGACCTTGGCGATCGCCGCCGTCTGTGCGGCGACGACCTTTCGTACCGACGGATGGTCGATTCCGATCTTGTCCACGTCGACTGCGACACCTGCGGTGGGGAACCTCAGGGCGACGCCGAAGAACAACGATTCGGCGAGCCCGAGCCGTGACAGGGTGCCGGGAGCGAACGCGGAGCCCAGAACCGCGGCGTCGGCTTCTCCGGATCTCAGTGCCTCCAGTCGCTGCCGATCGCCTGCGCTTCCTGCGGGGAAGCGCAGCATCGACGGGGTGCCGTGGCCTGCCCAGCGATAACTCAGCATCCGCTGGGTGAATGCGCACACGATCGATCCCTCCGGGTGGCCGGCCACGACGGTCGGCCCGGCTGATCGTGTGTCACCCTTTCGCGTCCAGATCCAGAACAGCGGGTGGAGGGTGTGGACGAGCGCAACTTTCCAACGACGTTGCCCCCGAAGGGTTTCGACCAGAGATCCGCCGAGCCCCGCAGACAGGGCGGCCTCCGGATGGTCTGGGCCGGACACCGCTTTCACGTCGATGCCCAGACGGTCGTAGTAGCCCGCTCGCGCGGCGATCTCGTGGCACACCAGTTCGTGGACATTGTGATCGCGATACCCCAGCAGAATCATTCCCGTTCCTTACTCGGCGAGTTCGGTCAGCCGCTGTGTTCATTATGCTGAAGCCGATACGATATTTGGAACACGCCGAACATATGATCCGCGCCGGAATCTGTCAAGCACCCCTCATCGAATCTTCTGAGCGCTCTTGTAGGTCAACAGGATCGATTTCGTCGCGATCGTCACCACGAGGAGAGTCGCGGCGCCGAGCAGTCCGGCCGTGAGGGGCTGCCAGGCACGTGGCTGTACGAGGTGAAGCCACGTGATGGTGAGGGCGACGACACTCGCCACCGGAAAGGTGAACGACCAGAAGCCGTGCGAGAACGTCAGGGCGCGGTAGCGCGTCAGCAAGGGCGCCTGGACCATGACCATGAACGCCGTGACGGCGGTGAGCGCCACGAACAGGGCGTCGGGTCGCCCGTTCGAGATGGTCAGCCATGCTGCCGAGCCGACTGCCGGCGGAGCGATCATGATCGCGAGTGTCGGGGTCAGGGGCGCGGGCATGGTGGGGCGCAGCGCGAGTCTGAGGAACAAGAACACGGAAATGATCACCCAGAAGAACAGGCCGACCGCGAAGCTTCCGACGGCGAGCCAGTCGAGACCGATTTGGGCTGCGGCAAGCGCACCGACGAGGCCGGCTGCGCTGAGGGGGAGGTAGTAGCCGCCGTGCACGGATTCGAGCGCCATCTCTCCGCTCATCCAGAAGCTCAACATCCATGCGCCGAATACCGCCCCGGCCGTGATGGCGAGCAGGGTCAGAGCCGTGCCGGCGATCGGAAATGTGCGGTGCAGGTTTGCTCCGAGCAGCATCGCCGAGATCGGAAGTAGCGCCGCGAGTGGGCCGTGGACGAAGTGTGTGAGCTGTTGCGAAATCCCGTGGTCCGCGCGCCTGGCGCGATGCGTGTGTGCGGTGGCGGTCCAGATCCAGGCGAGCGCTGCGAGCAGCCAGAACGCCTGGGTCAGCGCGAACGGAGTGCCGAGCGCGGTCGTGGCGACCGACCAGGCCTGGGCCAGTCCGGCGAGACCCAGAGGGATCGCGAACAGGTTCAACGGTCGGTGGGCGCGGACGCGTGACTCACGGGCAGTGCTCGGGCGGTGATTGGACAAGGAAAATGCCTTCCTTCTCGAAACGGCGTACTCCGTTATTGACCTAGAGGTCTAATATGGGCGAGGGTCACCGTATTGCTATTTGACCTTGAGGTCAAATAGCGATCGCGAGTAACCTACTTCGGTGGCTAGACCGAGGCTGTTCGAGACGGATGCGGCGATCGACAAGGCGATGGACCTGTTCTGGCTTCAGGGGTACGCCGCGACGACGCCCCAGGAACTCGCCGGTCAGATGGGGATCGGCAAGGGCAGCCTGTACAACACATTCGGGAGCAAGCACGACTTGTTCCTGCGAGCGCTTCGGCGTTACACCGCGATGCGGCTCGAATACCTCGCCGATCTGTTCGCCGCGCCCGGCCCGGTCGGGCCCCGCCTCGAGACGGCGATGGCGGTACTCGCCGGGGTCGGCGAGCACCGGCGTGGGTGCGTCATGGTCAATGCCGCGGCCGAGCTCGGCACCGTCGACGACGAGGTGAACCGCATCGCGGACGAGCTGTTCGCCCGGATCGAAGGCATCTTCAGGGACGCGATCGAGCAGGGGCAGCAGTCCGGGGAGTTCGGAGCGGACCGGCCTGCCGACATTGCGGCGCGTCAATTGCTCGCGTCGGTGATCGGACTCAGCGTGCTCGTGAAATCAGGTGGCCGACCCGAGGCGTGTGCGACCGTCGTCGCGGGGTGCGTCGGCGGACTGTGATCTGCGCAAGACCGGGGTGTCCGGAACTCGAGTCGGCGACGTTCAGATGCTCCCGCGCGCAGGGTCTGCGGCTATATCCTGGAATGCACGCTACCGAGGGCTGAGGAGCCCACGATTGTTCTTGCACTGGTCGTGCCGTCGGGACCGGTGTTCGGGACCATGAGCCGACGGGGTGAGTAGACCGTCCGATGGGTGAAGCCGATCCGCTCGACACGCAGCGGCACGTCGTCCCCGTCGTGGCTTCGGAGCTGAGTGCGGCGGGTTTCGACGACGCCCGGGAGATCGGGCGCGGCGGCTTCGGGGTGGTGTACCGCTGCATTCAGGCGGACCTGGATCGCACGGTCGCGGTGAAGGTGCTCACCGTCGATCTCGACGAGGAGAACCGGGCCCGGTTCTTCCGGGAGCAGAGGGCGATGGGCCGGCTGACCGGGCACCCGAACATCGTCGGCGTATTGCAGGTCGGCGCCACCGACAGCGGCCTTCCCTACATTGTGATGCCGTATCACCCGCAGGACTCGCTGGAGGTCCGGGTTCGTCGGGACGGCCCTCTCGAACTGGACAGAGTATTGCGGCTGGGGGTGAAGATGGCGGGTGCGGTCGAGACCGCGCATCGGCTCGGGATCCTGCACCGGGACGTGAAACCCGCCAATATTCTGCTCACCGATTACGGCGAGCCGGCGCTGACCGATTTCGGCATCGCGCACATCTCCGGCGGTTTCGAGACCGCGACCGGTGTCGTCACCGGGTCGCCGGCCTATACGGCACCGGAGGTCCTCGAGGGCGATCCGCCGAGCCCGGCCGCGGACGTCTACGGTCTCGGGGCCACGCTGTTCAGCGCTCTCACCGGTCATGCCGCGTTCGAACGCGGCAGTGGGGAACAGGTGGTCGCGCAGTTCCTGAGGATCACCACGCAACCCGTGCCCGACCTGCGGGAGCACGGGATCCCCGACGACGTGGCCGACGCGATCGCGCGCGCGATGTCCCGTACTCCCGGCGAACGTCCGGCGACGGCGGCAGATTTCGGAGAGGAACTGCGCCGGATCCAAGTCGATCACGGTCTTCCGGTCGACGACATGGCCCTCCGCATGGAATCCGACGCGCACGGGAACGACGGACAGCCGGTGTCCGGCCGGTTTCGATCCACGGGCACTACCGGTACGTCCGCGCGGAGTGGCGGGCGGAACCTCCCCCTGGAACTCACCAGTTTCGTCGGCCGCCGGAACGAGCTCACCGAGGCCAGGAATCTGCTCGCGGGGTCGCGGTTGGTGACGTTGACCGGGATCGGAGGGGTCGGCAAGACGCGGCTGGCGATGCGGGTCGCCGCGGCGGTGCAACGGGACTACGGCGATGGCGTGCGGCTGGTCGAGTTGGGCGAGGTGCGTGAGGAGTCTTCGCTGGTCGACGCGGTGGCCGCGGCGGTGGGGGTGCGGGATCATTCGGCGCGGCCGCTACGCGAGGTGTTGATCGAGTTCCTCGCTTCCAGGGAACTGCTGCTGGTCCTCGACAACTGTGAGCACCTGGTGGACGCCGTGGCGGAGCTGGCCGAGACGCTGTTGCGGGTGTGCCCGGCGCTGCGGATCCTGGCCACCAGCCGCGAACCCCTGGTCATCGGTGGGGAAGCGGTGTTGCGGGTGCCGCCGCTGGCCGTGCCGGAGCTTGACCGGAAACCGTCCCTGCGGAGTGTGCGCAGATACGAGGCGGTGTCGTTGTTCGTCGAACGTGCCGCGGCCGCGGTTCCCGGGTTCGAGCTGACGGAGGACAACGCGGCGGCGGTGGCGGGGATCTGTAATCGCCTCGACGGGTTGCCGTTGCCGATCGAATTGGCCGCGGCCCGGTTGCGGGCGATGTCGCCCGAGCAGATCCTGCACCGTCTGACCGACCGCTATTCCCTGCTGTCGCGCGGCAGCAGGGGTGCGCCGACGCGGCAGCAGACGCTGCGGTTGTCCATGGACTGGAGTTTCGAATTATGCACCGCCGGTGAGCAATTGGTGTGGGGACGGCTGTCGGTCTTCGCGGGGAGCTTCGAACTCGATGCCGCCGAGCAGGTGTGTGGCGACGGACTGGGCCCGGACGAATTGCTCGACACGCTGACCTCCCTGGTGGAGAAGTCGATCCTGATCCGGGAGGGGCACGGGTCGGTGGTGCGGTTCCGGATGCTCGAGACCCTCCGCGAGTACGGTTGCGAGAAGCTCGAGCAGACCGGCGAGACCGTGACTTTGCGTCGTCGTCACCGGGATTGGTACGAGACGCTGGCGCTCGAGGCGGAGTCCGAGTGGATCAGCGCCCACCAGTTGGACTGGATCCGCAGGTTGAAGCGCGAGCAACCGAACCTGCGGGAGGCCCTCGAATTCGGTGCCGACGACGATCCCGCCGCAGCACTGCGCACCGCATCCGCACTGTTCCTGTTCTGGGGCTCCCAGGGTCTGTACGGCGAGGGGCGGCGCTGGTTCGCGCAGTTGCTCGCCCGGCAGAGTGGTCCGCCGACAGTCGAGTGGGTCAAGGCACTCCAGCGTGCCGGCATGATGGCCAATGTGCAGGGTGACCTGCAGGCGGGGGCGGCACTCGTGGCGGAGGCGCGGACTCTCTCCGCGCACACGAGCGATCCCATGATGCGCTCTCTCGTTGCCTATGCCGAGGGCATGCTGGCCCTCTACAGCGGTGAACTGGAATCTGCGTCCTCGCACCTGGAAACGGCGCTCGCGGAGTTCGCCGAACGCGGCGATCGCACGCTCGAAGTCGCCGTCCTGTACCCGTTGGGGCTGGCGTACGGGCTCCGCGACTTGACGGACCCGGCGATCGAATACCTCGAGCGTGTTCTCGCGATCACGGAACACCACGGCGAGAAGATGTATCGGTCGCATTCGCTGTGGGCCTTGGGGATTGCCGTGTGGCGACAGGGCGACGACGATCGCGCGGTCCGGGTGCTCGAGCAGTCGCTGGAGCTGACCCGGCAGGTGCACGGCCCACGCGTCGCCGCGTCGGGGCTCGAGGCACTCGCCTGGATCGCCTGCGGGCTCCGCGACGAACCGAGGGCCGCGGTGCTGCTCGGAGCAGCGGAAGGGTTGGCGCGATCGGTGGGAAGCGCTGCGGTGATCTATTCCGATTTGCTTGTCTACCATGAAGAATGCAAACAAAAGAGCCGGAAGGCACTCGGAGGCAAGGTGTTCGACGCTGCCCACCGCAGAGGTGAGCAGCTCGGCTTCGATGCGGCCATCGCCTACGCCCTGCATGAACAGCCGGCCGGCACGTCCGCGCACGGCACCGGCCCGTCGACGCGTCTGACCAAGAGGGAGCGTCAAGTCGCCGACCTCATCGCCGAAGGGCTGACCAATCAGGCCATCGCCGACCGCCTGGTGCTCTCTCCGCCCACAGCTCAGGGGCATGTGGAGCACATCTTGGCGAATCTGTTCTTCACCTCGCGAGCACAGGTCGCGGCCTGGGACGTGGAGCAGACCGGCGGCTGAACGCACGCACGTCCGTTCTAGACGACCGGATGCAAATCGGTGGTCGGCAAACGTGTATCTCGCGCGTCGCAACTCGTCGCGGCGAGGTCCGGCAGCGGTGCCGTCCTGGGGCCGCGTCGCGCACTCTGCAG